>JAYKJI010000095.1:0-3893 GCA_035285405.1 Snowella sp.
GGATTGGTGGGCAAGGGATCGGTATTGGGTAAGCGGCTCTGCTCAGCGGGGGTTAACTCAATGACGCCCACCGGGGCCCGGTCTTCAAAGCCTTCCTCCGTGGGTTCTGGCCAGGTGAGGTTCGGCAAAGCAAGCCCTAAAACAAAGGCATGGAGACCCAAGGAAGCCAAGATGGCAATGTTGACCGGGGTAAAAACCTGGTTGATCGAAGGGGTATTGTCCAGCTTGAGAGGAAAGTCCATATTTGATGGGTCTAGGGGCGATCGCCGCCCGAAACAGTTGCCACAATCTGAATCCAATCCGGATTCAGGGTATCAATAGTTTCCCCAAAATAACATACAGACCCCGGCGATCGGTGCAACTGTAATGACACGACTTTCTTGCCATCAATCCACTGACCGCAAGGTGATCTTAGGGCCATATCCCGGAGGGTCTGTGAAAAAAACTTGCCAAGGGGGACAGGGGGGATTTAAGATTAGATTCTGTGAAATTCGGGGCGTAGCGCAGCTTGGTAGCGCACTACTTTGGGGTAGTAGGGGTCGTGGGTTCAAATCCCGCCGCTCCGATTGAACTGAAAAGCCTTCTCTGTAAATGTTTTAAGTTTTTTGAGGAGGCTTTTTGATGTTCTTAGGTCTGGACGAGCATGGGGTCTTTGGTTGAGACAGGACAACATTCAAGTCCACATTCCAATACGCTGACATCCTTCCAGAAAGGCTATTTTCAAAAAATTGCTATTTGCAAATGGATATTTTTCGGTCTGCTGTCGTACCATCGCAAGTGATTCCTCCGGTTTCACGCCAGAATCATGCAGGGTTCTAATCTGTTCTAGCCAATCCATAGCATCGTTACTACAGCATATTTCCTTGTAGCGTTTTTCAATGCCGTAAATATCCTTCCAAGTCTCTAGCTCTTCACTGATAACGCTTGGCCCAAAGATAAGTTGAATGTCAGTGTCTGTCAGAGCGTCAACATCCGGCTTACTGAGGTTAATAGTGATCTCAATTTTGTGACTTGGGGCGGCGTAAGGATAAAAGATTTTTCGGCGTTTTGCCAGCGGATCTTTGCTTAATTTATAGCTGCTGTTGCAGTGATGACAAGCTGGCACAAGATTATAGAAATTGATCGAGTTAAACGGATAAAGTCCTTTGGGTAAGTAGTGATCGTAGGCTTCTCGCCTGGGATGGTCTTTCCCAAAAATACGGTTAATGCCACAAAAAGGGCATATTTTTTTATTATTAACCGTCATAAATTCATTGTAGTGTTCTTTAATATCTCCTATTTTTTCCTTTAGTGCTTTAAGGTTAAGCAAGTTCTGAGAGTAAAGACCTTTGAAAAATGAAGCTAGCTGGTTGCTCAGCTCTGGATAAAGGGGCTGAATATCAACATAGCGGACAATTTGAATGGTAGGATCATTGGCGCAGGCTTTTTCAATATTATTATTAGCTCGATACCACTGTTTAAACTGATCGATTTGATCATCAGTCAATTTTGTGAATAAGTTATAAATGCGTTCAATATGCCCGTTGAAAAAATCTGCCCCCTTTGTATCGGAGTAATGAAAGGTTTCTATCACTTCTTTCAATTCTGGCTTGCTGTCAAATAAATCAAGGCTAAATGCTTCTGTTTTTGGTGCTTTACACCACACTTCAAAAAAGATAAAGTCGATGAATTCCTGCATCTTCTCCATTTGATGGGGTACATATTGATACGGAAACAGCATCAATCCTGAGCCTCCATGCTGTCGAGGATAGTTTTGATCAGCAACATTTTTTCGACAGAATCCCCTAATTTCTGGTTAATCTCGGCAATAATTTGTTCTTTGTCTTCCTGTGAATCACCTGAACGCCTTCTGAAATCTTCCAAGCTTTCTTGGGCGTGGCCGCCAATGGTTTCGCGTTTATTGAAGGTGTTCATCGTGATCTTGTTAATAGAAGCGCCAAACGTGTTGTAGTCAGGGTGACTAATTGAAACTATGCCATTTTCTTTATGAAAGACTAAAACTTTTTCTGGTTTACTGTCGGAAATTAAAAAGGGGGTATGGGTGGTAATGAACATTTCTTGATTATCTGAGCCATCAAAACTCTGATAGACACGGTTAATAAAGTTGGCTCGCCAATCTGGGTTAAAATGGGTCTCCGGTTCGTCTAGCAAAAAGAGGCTGTTTGTATTTTTAAATAACAAACAAAGGCCTAAACTATGCAGTAATTGATGTTCGCCATCGGAAAAAGATTTCAGTAGCACTGGTTTGTCAATATCTGTTTTAGTTAGCCAGAAATTCTCAAAGTGGATAATACAGTCATCGGCCGCTAGGGTTGGAATTTTCTCCTTGACGTAGAGGCTATCAGATTGATACAAGGTTGCTTTTAACTGCTCGCTGACTAAGTAGAGATTGAGTGTTAACAGGACTTGAAATGCTTGGAATAAGGCAATTGGGGAACCATGTGCATCAAAGCCAAAATTGTCTCGAAAGGCGTTCCGGGTAGCTTCGTTAACGTAATAGTCCAAGTACAAGATGTCATTGATTTCATCAACATACCAGCAGGTAGCACAACGTTTTAAACAGGGGATAATTTTCTCAGAGTCTTCATCGAGAAGTTGGAGGATATTAACAAAATAGCGAGTTGCACCCAGTTCGTCCTCAGTGGTGTAGAGGGCGGGATGATCTTTGACAATTTCTTCAAGGGATTGTGGCTGGCTGTCATCTTGACTTCCGAAGCCTAGTATCTGAGTCATGTCTAATTCAAAACGGCGTTTGATGATAATACGAAATCGCCTTAAGCCGTCAATGCCGACTTCTTCCCGGAACTCTCTGAGGGTCGTTTCGTCCTGAAATAATAAGTTGCAGAGCAAAATCGCTTGACTGAAGCCGCTATCGAGGTAAACCATACGGGATTCAGGTCTGCCGGGGTGCGGTAACTGACGTTTAAGTGCTTCCCAGTATTCGTCAAATTGCACAAAGCGCATTTTAAAAAATGGCAGGCTAAGAATTTCGTTTTCGCCGGAGGAGTAGCCGAGAATGTACTTTGGCAATAGATCCCGACGCAATTCTGCTTCAGACGGTAGATTTTCCCATTCTTCTTGATTTGGGTTCCATAAAAAAAATTGAGGGGTTTCCTCAGTTTGTTTAACAATTTTGATCTGGACTTGTTCGGCTTCGTTGTCCCAGTCTTCTGGCGTTTGGATCAGATATTCAATTTCAAAACCGTCTGGCTTGGCTTTATCGCTCCGAAATCCTTTGGGATTTTGCTGTTCTTCGTAACGAAAACTGTCCGGTAAATTTTTAAGGGACATGCACTCTAGGTGATAGAAAATGGCGGCCAGCACTTCTAGCAGGTTGGATTTGCCGCTGCCATTGCGACCGGCGCAGACGAAGGGTGCAAAGCCATCCTCTTCTCGTAAAGTCCATTCCGTGCGGAAATAATGTTCAAAGCCTGCTTGTAGGCTCCGAAAGCCTTGGGGATCGGTAATTTTTAGGCGCAGGAGTTTCATGGGTTCGCTGCTTTGACTTGGACTTGGTTTTTGGTGTTTTCGTAGATTTGCTTTATGTTGCCGTTATCCAAGGACTTTATCAACCATTTGGTAATCTGCTCATAGTCTGCTGCTCCTAATTCCCATTCCAGGGGGTTATCTTCAGTCAGTTCTGATAGGCGTTGCTGGGCTGCATCTAGAAAAGGTTGGGGAGAAAACGGTTCATTATTTAGGTGTTCAAGCCATATGTTTAACCACTGTTCTAGTAGTGCCTGACGGCCTTCAAAAGTTTCTAATTCAGCAAGATTGGATGGAGCGGGAAGAAGGTTATAGGTTTCAGTTGTGGGCGGAGAATCTTGAGGTTCTATGGTTTTGTCGGTTGTCATTTCTTCACTGTCTTCGATTAATGGAATGCGCGATAAATC
>JAYKJI010000096.1:0-2625 GCA_035285405.1 Snowella sp.
GTTAAAACCTATGCGACGGGGGGCCTTGTTGGGGATGGAATCAAATTTCTCTATGACGGCGATCGCCTAACCATCCTGATGAATCGTTTTCAGGCCATTTTGGTTAAACCATTGGGGCATTCATTTATCCGATTGGCCCTAGCTGGGCTGCCATCATCGGGGCATAGACATCTGCCGTACATCAATGTTGCAATGTTTATGCGCCCCCAACGCTCTCACTCCCGCCCTGACTCCTGCTCTAACCCTTGCCCAGTCAAGTCAAGCTGGCTAGCCGCCGCCCGTCGCCGTTTCCACCAGACGCCACCACCAAAGAGAAGGGTGGCCCCGACCAAGGGCAGGACATCAGTTTCCCAGGGGACTGGCTGAGCTTCAAATCCCGCTAACCGACCCTCGGCTGCAGCACTTAGATTTTGTTTCAGAGGAACACCCGTAATTGTCACGGTTTGATTAAGTCCCAGTCTGGTCGGAGAAGGGGTCGGGTTTTGGGATGGAATCTGAAGATTAAAGGAGACTGGATTCGTGGAAGAAGCATTAGCATTAAAAAAATCAGCTGAACGTTCTGAGCTAGATGGGGTGGAGGAAAACTGTACGGTTGGTATTTGCAACGAATTTGGTTGTCTGATAAAAATACTATAGATGTCTATTGATGGGATTGATGCAGGCGCCTCAGTCAAGGTTAAATCGAATTGATAATCGACTGGGAAAATACCAAATTCAGATATTATCTGCGCCATCAAGATTCCCGTACCATCTCCATTTGAATTATTGTTAACGTCAAAACTAAGATGCTGTGGTGGATCTGCATTAGGTATTCTGTACCCACTTAAGCGTATTGTGTAGGCGTCGTCATCAGACTTAACGTCAAAGGTAAGTCCGTCGTTGTTGACATCAGTGAATCTAGTGCTATCCCCAAAGTCAAACACAATAGCCAAAGCAGAGGGGGCGAAACTCCCAAAGCCCAAGCAGGCGGCACTGACGATGATGGATGACTTTAATAATTGGCGTTGGAAAATCACGGACATTAACTCCTGTATAAAAATGTATAAAAATCGTTAACTTGAAAGCTTTTTGAGTGAAATCCGCAGTCCTACGGAGAAAATTGGCTCGTTGAGGGAAGCGGGGGAAAGCCCAAGACTGGGGAAAATTACATTTGGTGAGTAAGGCTTCAATGTTTTTGCTGTGGTTTACGGTTGCTGTGGTAGAAAAAACCATGACAACTTAGCACCCGAAAGACCTTGTCTTTTCTCTTTCTCCAAAACATAGCTTAATAAGTACGAAATTAGCAAGAGCCTGAATCCGTGATACCGTAACATTACTTATTGCCAGTCTAGACTAATCCCCTTTTTGTCACCGACGAAAGATAGAGCCTGCGAGGATTTTGCCTATTCTTCCTGAGCTTTACCACTCCAAAAAAGAACGCAAAAAATCATATTGATCAGCAGAGGAAGTGAGCAGAAGACTTTAAAAAAACATTACACATTCTTTAATCAATCTTTGTAAACCCCCTCTCACTTCAATATTTTTAAAAACTGAGAAGTAGGTACGGTCTTTTATTCGCACTAGCGCTTAATCACAAAGTTGTTGTGACGCAAGTCACTGAACATTGGTGTCGGCTTCATTATCTCTTTAATTTATCAGTCTCCACAGCGGTGCTACATTAAAATCCCTTTAAAATAGCCTTCTTTTTCCTTAAACCCTATGAAAATCAATTTATCTTTTAATCATTTTTGTTGATATCCGTGATACTCTGTAGAGGTGTAGAACACAGGCAATGGGGTTGCGCGGAATATGTAAGTAATAAAACGGCTTTCCCTAACAAGTCCTGTCCCCACTCTCTAACGGCTAAGGAAATTAAAAGTATGTCTCTCTCCGAAGTTACCCTCAATACCCTATACACCCTGACCGGGGAGGGTGAACTTGTTCCCGGTACGACCTTCGCGGAGGTTTACAACGTTTATGACCCCTCTGGAGTTCTCACTGAAGCTGCTTATAATGCTTGGTGTTTGGATGCTCGCACCACATTGGCACCGAATTTCACGCTTAACTTCTTGACCTATTCCGGTAATGAGTTGGCAGATGGTCTGAGTCCCAATGCTATTGCCACTTACAGCGGTCGTCCGTGGGATGGTAACGAATCGAATTTAGATTTGGTCAACTGGCTGTTAAACCAGAATTACGTCGGCAGTGACGCATCAGTGGCATTAAATTCCTCATTAACGGGAGCGATAACCGTAGGGGACGTACAGAAAGCGATTTGGAAGATTCTCGGCCAGGAGCCTTTCTTGACTCGACCTGACTTTGATTCGATTGGTAGTTTCGATCAGAGGCGAGTGGATGCCATTGCGGCGGCGGCATTAGCTAATGGACAAGGGTTTGTTGCTGATGCTACTCAGGTTCAAGGGATTGTCCTTATTGACAATATTACCGGGCTTGAAAGGTTTGGCCTTCAGCCAGGGAAGATAACTCAACCCTTGTTTTTAGTAACCCAAGCCGCACAACTAGGGGATTATGTTTGGTTAGACGTTGATAAAGATGGGATTCAAGACGAAACAGAACTAGGTCTTGGGGGCGTCACCGTCAAACTACTGCGGGATATAAATGGTAATGGGGAGATCGCCTTTGATG
>JAYKJI010000097.1:0-4141 GCA_035285405.1 Snowella sp.
ATCAACCCTTTGGTACGACCTTTGTTTCTCCCGCCCCTGGTGCTCCTCCGATTATTCCCACCTCGATCGCCACTTCTGCCGATCATGTGACCTGGGGATTTGGTTGGCGAGCCATGCCGACCCTAGCTTTGACGGGGGATGTGGGGTTTGCCTTTGCCCATGCCGAACAGGATAATCCCGCCTATGGAGTCGTTCGTGGAGATGGAGCCACCCTCTTTGAATGGAATTTAGGGCTTTCTTTTATTGACTTATTTGGGGAAGGAAATATTGGTTCCTTAATGGTCGGAAATCCCTATCGTGTGGTTCAACAGGGTAGCGGTTTCTTGAAACCGGAAAGTGATACCGCCTGGCATATTGAAGCCGCCTATAAATACAACTTCAATAATAATATTTCCATTCAGCCCGGCTTTTTAGTGGTCTTAAACCCAGAAAATAACAACAGTAATCCTGCTATTTGGGTTTGGCAATTAAAAACTCAATATATGTTCTAATCACCCAACATTTATTTTTATTTTTGACCAAGATTGATTAACCATGGAACATAACAACCAAAACCCAAAACAGTCCCCAGAGCCAACGACTGAGCCGCAAGAGATTCAAAACAAAGCACGTCGTACTTTTCTTCGTAATGCCGGTTTAGCCAGTTTATCCGCAGGGGCCGCAACCCTAGCAGGACGAGACAAATTGGGGGAACCCGTTAGCGCAGAAACACCTGTTAAAGCGATCGTAACCCCTGACGAATCACGGGTCATGCACGGCGGTTCTCCGGTTGCCGACACATCTTTTAAGACTCTCGACGGCGGTGTGGAAACGGTACTTCCTCCCTTAAAAGAACGAGTATTAGCCCTCAAGCAATTATTAATTGAGAAAAAGCTCATTAGTGAACAAGGGGTTCAAGGTTTTGTTGACTATTACGAAAAAGTCGTTGGCCCTCATTTTGGAGCCGCCGTTGTTGCCCATGCCTGGAAAAATCCAGACTGGAAAGCCCAGTTATTAGCTCCCCCGCAAGATAAACCTTTTCAAGCGGCAATTCTGATTCGAGATTTTTTGTTTAACACTGTGAACCCTGATACGGGGAAACCCTATCTCAGTGATCAAGTTACGTTTGGTTTAACCATTGGCCCCGAAGGTGAATATATCCGCATTGTGGCTAACGGAAAACAGCAAGAAAATGGCAAAACAATTTTTGTTCATAATCTGGTCACTTGTACAGTATGTTCTTGTTATCCCCAAGCCCTTTTGGGGACTCAGCCCATGTGGTATAAATCCCAACAGTATCGCGCCCGTAGTGTGTCTGACCCCTTAGGAATATTAGTAGAATTTGCTGAAGATGCGAATAAGGGAAAAGGCGCACCGCGGAGCGGATCTCTGCGAGATCGCTTAAAACAATTTAAAGATTACACCGCTAAAATTAATGAATTACGAGTTTGGGATTCCAACTCAGAGGTACGTTTTTTTGTGATTCCTGAAATGCCACAAGCTTGGGCAAATCTCAGCGAAAACGAACTACGGAAACGAGTAACACGCAATGCCATGCTAGGAGCAGAAATTTTGTATGTCTAACTCCTTTTTTGAGAAAGTGCTAAAATAAGACAAAGATTATCTAAACTAATCACTTCCTCGATTAAAACTAAACTCTTGGTTTTCTGAATACTTAGTCAATTTTATTCAATCACTCTGGATAAAGCTTAAATGAAACAAACTCTGAGTAATATCACTGTAAGTGAACTGCCTAAGCTGATTAGTGATTTAGGATTTCAGCCTGATCAGGTTGTTAATTTAACCATTGAATCGTCGGAAGATGATTTACTCAGTCTAATGGCTCGCATCGGTAAAAAAGCGCAAGAAAATGGCTTGACAGAAGAAATTCTTAATGAACTTTTAGCCGATGAATCTTAAAACCATCGTAGTTGACACCAATGTTGTGATTAGTGCAGTTTTAAATCCATTAGGAACGCCTAATCAAGCTTTTACTAAAGCAATTACCTATTTTCAACTAATTCAGAGTGAATCTACCTATGAAGAACTGGTAACTCGTCTTCAAAAGAGAAAGTTTGACAGGTATATTTCCTTAGAAGATCGAGCCGATTTTCTGGAAATGATTCACCGTAAAAGTCTATTTTTTGAAAGTGAGTTTCAAGTGAATCTCTGTGATGACCTGGATGATAATAAATTTTTAGATTTAGCTAGGGTTGGAAGTTCTATCTATCTGATTACTGGCGACTCTGATTTATTAATTCTTCAGCAATATCTCGATACCCAAATTATTAAACCTGCTCAATTTTTAGACTTACTTATTTAATTTGTCAGACTTTTAATTTTTTAAGGAGCAACCATTATGGAAGGGCCACATTATAACGCAGGCTGGACAGGCTACGGCAAAATCCCCTTTAAAGATCAACCAGAAGATCAAGCTTGGTTAGAAGAATGGGAAGGTCAACTGGGCGCAATCTTTGCCACCCTCAGTACCATTTTTGAAAAGGGATTAAAACCAGGGCAACCCGTTCCTTTTTGGGGTTTAGATGCGGCCCGTTGGGGTCGAGAAACCATGAATCCCCGTGATTATATGAACAGTTCTTACGATGCGTTATGGTTAGAAACCTTATGTTTATTAATCACCCTCTATGGGGACAAATTAGGCATTTCTGTCACCGAGTTAGTAACTCGAAAAATTACGACTATGGCGGCGCAACAACGTTCCCAAGTAATTCGCTCTCAAGCCTTTAAAGAAGCGGTACCCGGTGTCGGTCGTCCCGATGCTAAAGGGTTATATCAATCTGAAAAATATGATCCCGCTCAGGTCGGTTCCATTAAGGCTATTGGTGCCAAACCTAAATTTAAAGTCGGCGATCGCGTGCAATGTATTAATCAGTTATCTACCGGTCACACGCGGGAATATCCCTATTTTCGCGGCAAAGTAGGAACGATTATTACTTACTACGGTTTAGCAGAAGAAAAACGCAATGAGAAAGGACAAATTGAATTTCAAGGGGTTTATTATAGTCCCTATCCCGATATTGCCTGTCGCGGCTTGCAAAAGTTTTATACTCCTCTGTATAACGTGCGATTTGAAGGGGCTGATATTTGGGGAGAAGACTTTGTAGATAAACGTACAGTTATCTATGCGGATGTATTTGAACCCTATGTGAAATTAGCTGAGTGATTCATAAACCGCGTCCATGTTGGGAACTGTAGTTTTTTGAGATACTTTCTATGAACAAGTCCCCCTTTTTAAGGGGAATTTAGGGGGATCGCATTAGGGAATTAAAAACTATGAGTTTCAAGTTAGACGGGGTTTAGATGCAAGTTAATAGGAGTAAACCTTACACCGATACAAAATCCACTAATCAAAGTATTTTAAAATGATGACAACTTTTGATCCCATTCTGGAAGAGTTAACCCAAGAACCCATTCCTCCTTTATTAAAAGACGATGGAGAACCTATTTTTAAAGATTCCTGGGAAGCCGAAGCTTTTGCCATCGGAAACTTACTGATTAAACAAGGCTTTTTAACTTGCTCAGAATGGGTCGAAATTTTTAGTCAAGAAATTAAAAATGCTCAAGCAAAGGGGGATCTGGATCGCGGAGACACTTACTATCGCCACTGGTTAAATGCTCTGGAGAGATTATGTATAGAACGGGGATTAACGGATTGGGGAACCTATCAAAAACACTTAGAACTTTGGCATCAAGCGGTTTTGAATACGCCTCACGGTGTTCCTTTGGCGATTGAAAATGCTTATCGAGAAAAGGAAGAGGATCACGAGCATTTCCATCACCACGATCATATTCATGGACACCATCATCATCATCACCACGAATCAGAATCCTTGCCTGAAAATATGCTCACCCCCGTAGTGATTGTGAATCTAAAAAACTAAAAAATTGAAAATAGATAACTTTCTAAAAATGATGATTTGTTTAGAGTATGGACTCAACTAATGCGGAAAAACTCTGTTATTGATTCGTTATAATGAACTCCTCAGAGTTTTTTATCCGTGAAGCAAGAACTCCCCATGTTTCAAGCCACTCGTCGCCGTTTAGCCCTGTGGTACACCCTTGTCACCGCCCTATTAATGATCCTATTTGCCACCGGGGTTTACCTCTACGTGCGACAAACCCTGGTAGAACGCATTGATGA
>JAYKJI010000098.1:0-6893 GCA_035285405.1 Snowella sp.
GGTTCGAGTTTTTGGGTTTTGACCTGGCGCTGGAAGGCGTCTATTTTGATTAGGCGTTTTTCGTCTAGGTAAGTCATAATGGGTTGCCTTTTTGGCAAGGTAATGTGACTTGAAAAAGGTGATGCCACAACGAGAACGACCCCGATAGCGTGGCTAGGGAGCTAGTTTTTGTTGGTATTGGTAGTAGGGAAATTTTTGCCTTGGAGTCTTTTTTAGGATTGACTGGGGTGTTTTCTTTCTCTCTTCCCAGGCTTCACTGACTTTTTCAATAATATTATTATAGCATTAATATGTACTTTATTTGTTAATAAAGAGAAAATAATAATTTTTTATGATAGTATTTTTTGTGGTTGATAATCCTCATTCAGTCTGAATTAAGGCACAGAGGCAAGGCATTTTATTTGAGCAATGACCTGGTCAGGATTCTGGGCAACGGACACAAGGGAACCCCCTATTTTTTGAAAATAGTGTTGGATTGTTGTTTCTGCGCCTAACAAGATGACTTGTTTTTGGGCTTTGATGGCTAGGGCAATTTCTGAAGCGGTTCCGGCTCCCCACAAGCGACGATGACGTTACTGGATAAAACGTTGATGTTGTTGCGAGCGTTATGCATATTGGTGACGATTACGATGTCTACGTCAGGGCTGGGAGTGGTTTCACGGTTGGGTAGGATATTGAGTGTAGGGTTAGGACAACTTAAGTAAGATCTTCAGCTCTAGGATGATCGTCGTTAAGGATTAAGAATTGTATAATTAAGTGGTACGATTTAGACATCACGCTAATGCTTAGCACAAAAACCATCTACTCCTATGTCAAGACACGTTTAGCAACAATACTATAAAAACATCCATGACTGCTGCCAGGATACTTCGGAAAATAGGATATCTTATTGATGATAGACCTTTATATCAGTGTCATCTTTTGCAACAAGGTAATCAATCAAGATGCCTGTCAGGTAGTGGTGATAAAGCTTCATAACCAGAGACATGCAAAAATCTTAGTTTGAGCGTAAATAATTGCGGGATTAGTTGATGTTGCTACGATTCAATAACATACACAACGCTCAATAGTTTTTATGGCTGAATTACTAATTAATCGTTATAAAATTTTAGAAACTATTGATAGGAATGGTCTTTGGGAAGCTTTTTTAGCAAAAGACATAAAAATCCCTGCCCATAAACCTGTTATTGTAAAAAGAATACGACTAGAAAATCATACAGATCCTAAGTCTCAGCAAATATTTAAAAGACTTGTTTTGAAGGAAATTGAAAATCTCAAAAAAGTTAGTAGTAACTGTTCTGCAATACCTGAGATTTATGACTATTTTTGTGAAGAAAAATATATTTATTCTGTCCAGGAATATATTCAAGGTCAATCACTAATGGACATTGTTCCTATTGAAATAAATCAAGGGAGAGAGATTTTTGAACAGATTTCAAGGATTCTAAAGCATCTTCATAATCACAATATTATTCATCAAAATATTAATCCTAAAAATATTATTCTTAGACATGAAACTAATCAAGTATCTCTGATTAATGCTGATTCATTTCACAATATCGGTGGTTATTCTAACATCAAAGATCAAAGTATGCAAAGGTCATTAAATGAGCAATTAATTCAATTTATTGCCCCCGAGCTTGCAAATGGAAATGCGGTTTTTGCAAGTGATTTTTGTTCGTTAGCAAAGACAATAATTTTTGCATTGACGCATAAATTTCCTGATGAGTGGCCAATTAGCTTTTTAACGGGAGAAGTTGAGTGGGAAAGCCTGGTTAAGAACCAAGATGATGAGTTTACTAAAATTTTAAATAAAGCGCAGTCAGAAGAAATCAAGAAACGATATCAATTTGTCGAAGAAATTTTTATTGATCTTAAAATCCCTAAAAAATCAGAATCTCCTGATAAAAATGATGGAGAGTCTCAAAAACCGAAACCGCTCAATCCTATCTTTATTCAATTAATTTCTATACTGTTCTTGGTGATAGTCGGGGGAATTGGTTACATAGTTTACAATGCCCTCAGCACACAGTTAAAAGAGTCTGAAGCAATAAAAATGTTACTAGAACAAGAAAGGCAAAAGCGAAAAGAAGTAGAAGATCAGTTAAATCAAGTAGGGACTGAGCTAAATCAAACAAGAGAAGCTTTAAAAAATGAAAAAATCAAGTATGACAATCTTAAAAAGCAGTTTTCACAACAAGAAGAAAAATTAAAACAATCGGAGAATAAAATACTTGATTTACTTAAGCAAACCCCTCAGCAAGAACAGTTAAAACAACTTGATCAACCTTAGAATTAACCTCCAATAGTCTATGATATGCTTTGGTATAAAACCTTTTTTTACCTGAAGAGCAATAACTTTTAACGTAACAGAAGATCCTCTTTTTGCAATAGGTTCTTGATTGTAGGCTAACAAAAGTTTTCTAGCAATGCATCGCCGTTAACCCTCCAAATATTGATTGGCAATTTCACACCATTTTTGACGATAGTATTGATAATCAGGATAGGAAGAATCTAGAGGTTGACCATAGGGATAATCTGTTTGTTGCCAAAAGGCTTCGTCAACGGCAGCCCAGTTTATTTTGCCTCGATAAGTTTCTTTTTTACGTTCTACTTCGTCACAGATATTGTTTTCTGGCTCAACAGTGGTAGGCGCAGATTGGGATTCAATAAATTGATAAAAAAATAGGCTACCGTTGAAGATAAGCCAGAGCAAAACTAATAACCCGAGTATTCTCCAAAGAAATGATGATTCTCTTTGTGTTTTTAAGGGTCGATAATCAAGTTCTTTTGATTTTTGGGTGTCTATTTTAACATTTTTTACTCTTGATTCTGAAAAAAAACTAGTGTTTAAGGGAGTATTAGACTTTTTCAGTTGAGGCTTAAGATTTTCAGATTGAGAGGATATTTTCGGAGTTGGGGTAGTTAGAGTTTGTTCTGAGAGACTGGCTGAAAACAGGATGGTATCAATCTGTTCGGTGTTAATTCTGCGAACGGTTCCCGCTGAATCACCAAAGTGGATAACCATGTTGTCTTCGAGTTTGATGGATCGCCCTGGAGCAATGGTTTTGGTTTCACCATCGGTAAAGGTAATCTGCCATTCTTGCTGGGATAAATTTTTCAGCCCTAAAATAGAGGGATCGTCTGGGTTACGATTAACTTCAGCCAGTAGGTGATCATCATTGCTAACGGTGTTGTCTAAGATTGCGTCAGTGAGTATTGTTCCATAATGGAGAGTAATTTGGGTATTGTTAATATCCAGCAGAAATGTTTGGCTCATGGCATTGGTGAAATTTCACTGTTAGCTATTATTAGGAATTACCATTCTCGATCATCTCGTTCCTGATTTGAGCTGATTTCCAGGGAACCCCAATTACCGACAAGTTTCTGCAAGATTGTTGTGGCTTCATCATAGCTTTTGGCGATCGCCCAGGTGTGGTTGGTTTCCCAGTTGATTTCCCTTAAATAAATTTGGTTAGGTAAAAGGGGATGATCGGCGGGGGTGCGTAATAAGTCTTTGTCCCGTTTACTATGGAATTTGGCATAAATAGAACTATCCCAGGGAATTGCCTGATCCCAGCCGGGTAAAACCCGAGGGTTATTGCCGCCAAAAATTTGGCAGGGGACTAGCATTGGCCCGCGATAGATGGCGTAGGCGATCGGCATACTGGTATTGATGGCGATCGAAATTAAGTTACCGTATTTTTGGGTAAGGGTTTGTTGCCAAGATTCAGCCGTATTAAAAAAATTAACGAGGTGTTGGCTAAAGTCTTGATATTGTTGGCGAATAGTAGTTAGTTCTTGTTGCCATTGGTAGTGGAGGGGAGCATTGCCATAAACGATGGTGCCGGTCTCTTCTAGTCGCCAGTTTGTTTGTAGTTTTAATACTTGTAATTTGGCGGGTTTATCGAGGTCAAATTCCTCTGAATGACTATTTTTTTCCCGTCGGCTAGTAAATATTTGGTCTAGGTATTCAAGGCGGCTAATGCGTTTAAAGTCGCTGGGGCGGGGGAATAGATAACAACCTTCGTTTTCGAGTTGAATGACCCAAAAGTTACCGTTGCCGTTGGCTTGAAAGGTGAGGGGCTGGTCACTGTTATGGCCATCGAGGGAAAAGTGTTTTTTGTCGATGGCGGCCCGTTGGGCGTAGGCTTCGAGGATTTCAGGGCAGTCTCGATAAAGGTCAGTAATTTTTGAGAGAGGAAGTTGGAGGATTTGATTGGTAGAGCTGGGATTGCCTAGTAGGGGCTGATAGGCATCGGCGGAAATAGGGTTAGGATTGGCGACCAGTTGTTTGAGGTTATTGACCTCGCTTTTGAGTTGTTCAATGGTTTGTTGTAATTGGCTGATGTTGTCCATTTGGTTGCTCACGAACTAACTAAACTCTCCTTTCTGTAAAAGTTGCCAAAGACCATTACCCAGTGACTCGACCTCTGCTGGTTGAACTAAAATTTGGCCACTACTACCATTAAATAGAGAATCTGTAATAGCTCTTTTCCATTTAGCTTGAGTGAGATCAGGAATAATCCAGAATCGGTTGTCTGCTTGATAAATCAGTAATGTTCCCTGTTCATTTAACTCTAATTGTGTAATTTTTCCTCCCATATCCATCTGACCAAGTACCGAGTTTTTCGTGATTTGTACCTTGCCAAAAACTCTGTTCTCAATTTGGGAAGAAAACCATGAACCAGATCCAGTATTAAATTGTGAAATAACATCACTATAAAAGGGATCATGATCAGCATTTTGCTGAGCTTCTGGGACACTGCTCTGGTCATTTATCGGTGCAATATCTGGTTGATATGACCCTGATTGTCGGGATTCTGGAACAATGCCAAATACTGTGCTTTCTGCTCGATCAATCTGCTGATTCAGCGGCTCTGATTTTGATAGAGATAAACTTCCACTTTTAATAGAATCAACTAAGCCGCGAAAATTGTTATCTTGTAGCTTTACTAATTCTTTAATTTCTTTCGTATGTTCTTTATTTCTTCCAACAAGTGAACGAATGTCATTCAATTCGCTACCTAATTTTAAATTTTGTGCTTGAAACGAGTTTGTGATTTTTTTGTCGAGAGTTGATGAAATATCTTTAATAGTTTTAAGAATAAGGCCAAGTAAAGCTAAAGTAAGCAAATTCATGGCAAAATTTGTTATTCCTGGCAGCCATGATAGTAGTGACCAGCCTGAAGAATTATCCTCTTCACTGACAATAGAAGAAGGAGCAGATTGTAGAGCCTGTGCAGAAGCTTCCTCGGGTTTACTGGCAAGTTCTTGGTAGTTTTTAATTCCTTTTTCGGAAATCCAATAAGGCTTATGGCTTAGTACATCTTGGTTGTCATTTTTGGAGTTATTTATCTCATTGATTTTTACTGGATAGAAGCAGACACCATATGGTGCTTGTGGGATTTCATTTTTATCAATTAAAAGTATTTCGCCATCATTGATGACAGCCCTTTCCCCCTCAGCGTTAGGAATGGTCTGATCTTCTGTTGCTGGATCTGTTCTTAGTTGAATAGGCCCGTTAGACTCATCAACAGTAATTTCCTCAACAGGTAAAGTCGGACAGTCTTTCGCAAAGGCAGAATTCGCCAACATCATTAGCGTGGATGAAGTCAACAAAGCAGACAGGACAAGCTTTTTCATTATTAATACCTTGGAAAATGATGGGAAGATCAGACAATAAAATTAATCAGCCTTGGCCTTTGACCACTGTTTACTCAACACTTCCAAGAATGATTTCAAAACCATCAAGAAAGGGGGGTCGGGTTCAAATTTGTTTTTGGAGCCTTGCTTGCGTAAACATTGTTTTCTCAAATTAGCCGTCAACAACTTGCGGAAATCATCATTTAGTTGCAGTAATTCCCCAGATTTAAAATCCCGTAACTGCTCAATTTCCTCAATATTGCGTTCCTTAATCACCTGATTAAAGTTCTGTAAATATTTCTCTAACTCAGCGGTGGAGGTGAGGGTAAACTCCGTAATTTCATTCCATTCGTCATCCAGGGTTAGGCGATCGTGGGGGGCAAACTCCTTACCATTGATGACGCAAACTTCACCAAAAAACGGATCATCAATCTGTTTACGATCTACTCCCTTCAATTTTTCACCACCAGGGGGCACAACCAAGCCACCACAGGCCTCCTGTTTGGGCGCATTGGACAGGGTCAACAGATCGGGATTTGTCTTCAACTCCGTTGCCGCCAGCAGAATCCCCTCAATTAACTCATTAATTTCCGAAGATTGCTGTAAACGACCCGAGGGGGATAACCAGTGGATAAAGCGGGAGCCATTTCCCCCCAGTAGCAGACTGGTAAAGTAATCTTCCGTCATTTTCCCTTCTTGTTTTAGCCATTTTTGCACCAAGCCAATGTAATGGAACAGCCCACAATAGGCAAAGGCCAACAACGTCCGAAACTGGCGGTTACGCTCCTTTTGTTTATTCATGCGGTAGCCACTGGCAAGACTGGGTTTCCCGGCCTCTCCCTCTTTTGTATTTTCCTCTTCCATCCGCAGACGCAGATCCAAGATGGAGTTAAAGTTAATGGGATCTTCGGCTAAACTTTTGCGTAATCGATCCAAATCTCCCTGGCTCAACCCAAAAATTTCATCAAAATAGTCTAAATTGTGACGCAGAAGGTTATGAAATAGATCTCGCCCCGCATAGGGAACCGAAGCTTGGTGGACGAGTTGATTATCTTTCCAAATCGATAAATCTGACGTACCACCTCCGATGTCTACACAAGTAGTATGGACAATATTTTGCCCCAGAACATCAGCGAAATATTGGGCAAAGGCAATACTTTCTGTTTGTAAACCTTGGGCTGACAGTGAATGCTTTTGGCCAGATACCCTCGATACATCTGCTAAGACCCGCTCCCAGGTGTCCTGAT
>JAYKJI010000099.1:0-20166 GCA_035285405.1 Snowella sp.
AGATTAAACAAAATTCGTATTTTGACTTCTCATCATAAGTATAAGTTATCTCTGCTTTTTCAGTTTATACTTCCCTAACCCACATTTCTTTCGTTTTTTGACTTTTTCAGCAAGCCCTAATTAATAAAGACTAGAAAATCCTCACACACAAATTAACCCCTAACTGGAGATGCTTTTTTTAATAAAGAGGTGATCGCTTTTTAAAAATTTGAGAAGACGGCGATCGCGAAAATGTTAGAATTTGTCCATGTTTGATAATGTCTCCAAATTTCTCGCTGAAAATTTTTCCGAAGATTATGCCACTTGGTTGCTCGGTCGTCCTATTACTTTGACCAAACTGAGTCCAACAGAATTGTCTTTAGAACCAATCCGCGCTGATTCCCTCATTCTCGAACAATCGGAAGATTTGGTTTTGCACTTGGAATTTCAGACTGAACCTGACGAAAATATGGGTTTTCGGATGTTGGATTATCGAGTCAGGGTCTATCGTCGTTTTCCGAGTAAAACGATGCACCAGGTTGTGATTTACTTGAAACCTACTAAATCGAATCTGGTCTATCAAGATAGCTTTCAACTCGGAGATACAACCCATCGGTATCGAGTGATTCGTCTCTGGGAAGAATCTTCTGATTTATTTCTAACCAGTCCAGGGTTGTTGCCTTTGGCGGTGTTAACCCAAAGTTCTGATCCCGAATTAAAATTGAGACAGGTTGCCGAGGTTTTAGAGACCATTACAGACAATCGAGTGAGGGGAAATCTGATGACAGCCGCCTCGGTTTTTGGAGGACTGGTTCTAAAGCCTGAGCTTATTAAAACAATTTTACGGAGTGAAATCATGAAGGAATCAGCCGTTTATCAAGAAATTTTACAGGAAGGAGAACAGCGAGGTCTTCTCAAAGGAGAACAGCGAGGTCTTTTAAAAGGGGAACAGATTGGTCTGCTTAAGGGCAAACTCGAAACAATTCCCCTACTGATAAAGTTAGGGTTAACGATCTCAGAAATTGCTGAAGAGTTGGATATTGATATTGTTTTAGCTGATCAGTTTGTCGCTAATCAAAATCATTAAAAACAGATGTTGTCTTTATACGCAATCGCTTTTTAAAAATTTGATAAGATAGCGATTACACTTCATCAGAGAAGTTGAGGGCAATAACCGACAATTAGGTTATCATTCCCCATAATTAGTGTGTTACAAGATCGGCGACCACACTACAGAAATGTATATCTCACTATAGAGTTAGCTATCTTATGAACCGATAACAAGTCCTCTTGCAACAATTATTAGCATCAAAAGAGTTAAGTAAAATCCCCAAACTGAGAATGATTTCAATGATTCTATCTGATGCTTTGATTGGCTACCAGAAGGCGATACAAAATAGAGATCAGCGTATGTAATTTCTCCTTTATGCAGTTTAGAAACAAAATTATTGTAAGTCACTCTAAAACCTTTCTCCAATGCCAAATAATAGGTATCAAGTGCCATAAATAAAAGGTTTGGAATCAATGCAATAAAAGCATAATCAGGCTTTCCTTTGTCAGCAACAATTACCAAGATCGCAGATACTACAGTAATACATCCTGTCTTTGCGTTACTACTATTAGCTGCCATTCTTTGAATAACTGATTGAAGAATGCCCAAGTGGGTTTGGATAGAAGGAGACGATTCATCTATGTTTCGTTTTGCTTCTTGATTTGTCATCTTAATTTCCCTTGTGCTATTGCGGCATTTACCCATGACTCCATATTACGAGCAATATCATTATATGCGTCGTAGGGCGAGGGATCATAACACTTAACAATGCTTGACAGCTTTCTGCCATCATCAAAAGTAAATGTGTCAAATGGATTGATTCCCTTAAGACTTGTTCCATTTCGAGGACATCTTAAGTTATGAATGAATATTCCAAAAATAGGCTTGCCATCATTCCACGCCTTTTCAATTTCATATCTTACCCAAGGGCGATTGGCTGTTTCCTGTCCTACAAGAACAATTACACATTGTTTATACTTCATATTGTCATTTATCCAACGCTTAATTGATATATCACCACCACGTTTAACGGTCTCCCAATCATTTGGAGAGATAGGTGAATTGCCCTCTATTGCGCCTATATTGCGAACTTGCTGAACCCGCATGACATCATTTGCGTAATGAAAACTAAAAAATACTGGTTTTCTTGCCATATGGATACTCCTTATATCTGTATTTTTGAACATAAAACTGGATTATACAATGAAAATATGAGATTTTTAATATTCTGAAACTTATCAAACCCAACAAATACACTTGTATTAATTAGCGAGATTTTTTATTGTGAGAATAAAATGTGAGGAGGAGATTATTGGTAAGTGATGGGGAAAGGGACGATCATTTTGATTTTTGAAAGTGCTATCACCTATAGGAAATGGGGAGTAATTAAACTAAAACGAATCAGAATAAATATCTCGACGATGACCAACTTGATGAATCGTAATAAAGTCATCATCAAAAGAATATATCACCCTGTAATCGCCAATTCTAAGTTTAAATAAACCGCTTAAATTAGCACTTAAAGCTTGATGTTTAATATCATCAAAATTTTCACCCATCCAACGATTTTTTTTAAAGACACGCTCCCGAACAATTGCCGTAAGCGACTCCAAACCTTCAACAGCTTTATCGGTAAATTCTATACGGTGACGCATTACCAATTTAATCCTAATCTTTGAGCTACTTCTTCCACAGAAATTCCCCGTTCTCCATTTTGAGTTCGCTGTAAAGATTCAACTAGAGATTGAGCGACTTCAGGTTTCAGTCGTTTATCAACATCAGGATCATTCAGTAGAGATTCAACTGTTTCTGTAACAGTTTCTTGAATCAAAAACTTAAAATCCTCAACACTTAGGTCTTTAACTTGCATTTTTGTACCCACAATTGGTCATTCTGACTATAGCATTGTTTCAGAATAGCGATCGCGGTTTGTGGGGATGAGAGTAGAGGAGGTGATCGTGTTGTAAGTGGAGTTAGAAGATTTCCTAAAAGCTTAATTAATAAACCCTAGAAAATCCTCACACACAAATTAAACCGCTACGGGAACCGCTTCTTCCAATAAAGAGGCGATTTCAGGGTCTTGATAGGAACCTTTTTGATGAGTAATGCGTACCGCTTCAGCTAACTTGTCAATGGGAGTATCCTTGAGACAAAAGGCATCTACTCCAACTTCTAAAGCTTTGCACAAAATAGACAGTTGATCAGGGCTAACTAAGACCAAAATTTTAGACGGAATGACGTAGGAACCCGCCTGAACCTTACGAGCCGAGCGAATAAATTTTACCAACGACATATCTGGTAAAGACGCATCTACAATCGCCACATCCACATCAATGGATTCCAATAAAACTAAGCCTGTTTCCCCATTGGTTGCCTCACTGGCCACCTCGATGCCCTGTTGAGCACGAAGACTGGTGCGTAAATCCAAACGGGTTTGTTGATCCGCTTCAATCACTGCCACTTGAATGACATCATGGATATCCTGCTCTTTGACGTAGGCATCCGTTAAAGCCAAATCATTGGGCGCACCACAGGCAGAAATCGTACCCACAAAATCCACATCGGCTGACCCCACCATACTGCTTTTAATTTGGGCCATTTGTTCAGGGGACAAAATCCGAGCTTCATCAAAGCCAAATTCGATTTCCGTATGTAAACCTTTTTGTTTAACCCGATTCAAATTGTAGAAACGTTTATTCAGGGTCGTTTTCACAAAAGCCCAAAGACAACCTAATAAATAACGCCGTTTAAAAGGGTCTTTTTCAAACCAATATTCTAAAAATTTCCAGGAATAAAAACGAGCATAATTACGCAGAACCCCTTTTAGCACTTCTTCCCGCGTCATATTATCGGGTTTAATAATTGGGGTAACAAAATTGTAATGGGAATAATCCCGAATTTCGACCTTATTCTGTAAGTCTTGAAAGAGTTCCGCAAAAGGCCAGGGTGTGTACATATTCCAGTTGGTCATATCGGCTTTCCAATCCCTAGCCATCCGATAGGTTTCTTCGATAGTTTCAGGGGTTTCACTGGGAAGACCCATAATAAATTGAACTTCTGCCAAAATGCCATTTTCTCGTAATAATTGTACTGCCCGTTTATTGTCGGCAATGGTGGTTTCTTTACGGAATAAATTGAGATTTAATTGGGCTGCGGCTTCTGTGCCTAAAGAAACATGAACTAAACCCGCTTTACGATAAAGAGCTAACTCGTTTTCATCCCGTAGAATATCCGTAACCCTTGTGTTAATCCCCCAATGCACTCCTAAATCACGCTCAATTAATTCATTACAGAGAGCAATAAAACGAGATTTATTAATGGTTGGTTCTTCATCGGCAAGAATAAAAAAGCCGACGTTATGATCCTTAACTAACCGTTCAATTTCATCCACAAAATGTTTCGGCGATCGCGAGCGATATTTGCGCCAGAATTTCCACTGGGAACAGAAACGACAACGGAAGGGACAACCCCGCGAATAGTTAGGAACTGCCACCCTCACATTTAGGGGCGTATAAATATATTTATCCCAATCTAATAACGTCCAATCAGGGGTCAGAGTATTCAAATCTTTAATCGGAGGATGGGCAGGTGTTGCGACCACTTTTCCCTCTTCCAAGAAGGCAATACCCAAAATATTGCGGCGTTCTCGTTGATCCGTCCCGTCGGTGATCGCCCGTAATAAATTAACGGTAATCTCTTCCCCTTCTCCGCGAATGATGTAATCCACCCAGGGAGCCTCATTCAGCACTTCCCGATACATATAAGTCGGATGCACACCACCCGTGATCGTCTTCGCGTTGGGACAAACGGTTTTGACAATCTTCAGGGTCGTTTGGGACTGATAGATCATGGGGGTAATCGCCGTACAGAGCACCACATCGGGCTGATACTGCTTAATTTGCACTGCCAAGGCCACATCATCAATGTAGTCACACATGGCATCAATAAAGCGAACCTCGTTAAAGCCTGCGGTCTTCAAAGCTCCCCCGACGTAGGGAACCCAACTAGACGGCCAATTTCCTGCAATTTCCGCGCCCCCAGAGTGGTAGTTGGGCTGAATCATCAGGATACGCATCGTTATCTTCCTGCCTGACAAAAAACTGTAATTTAATCATTCTATAGCTACTGAGTGATTAAAGGAGCAATGCTTTGCATAACTTAACAAAATTGAAAACTATAAAACAAATGGATGAACAAAAAGAATAAATATAAAAATTAAATGAATAAATAAGAATAGAGTTATGGACTTACTAACGTTGAGCCTCTACTGCTTGAGTTGTTAGCTGGGTTTAACACCTGACATCACATGACACACAGATCAGAGGAGATACAGAATAGTCGCTTTAAGAATAATGGAACCAAATCAAAGATCCGATGAATAATCGGCGATTAAGTCTTACACTTTTTCTATCTTTCAAATTAATTACTTGCCCGCTAGTTTAACCAACCCAATCCCACCAAAATACAGTCCAATAACGGCTCCCGCTAATAAAGACTGGGTTAAGGGATCTGTAGAAGGTGTTAAAACCGCTCCCAAAATTACGCCACCAAGCACTACATAACGCCAGCCTTGGAGCATTTTCTGAGAGGAAACAATGCCTAAGTAACCAAGAATCAACTGGATAACAGGAATTTGAAATGCCAATCCCGTACTAAATAATAATAGTAAGACAAATTCAAAATAACGATCAATTGACCAAAGTTGTTCAACAACATCGGCACCGTAGCTAATAAAGAAATTCAGGGCAGCCGGAATGAGAGCAATATAGGCAAACCCCAATCCGACCCAAAACAGCAAACTAGAGCCTAAAACCACTGGCCCTAATAATCGGCGTTCCCGTCGCGTTAAGCCAGGCAAAACAAAGCGAATAATTTGGTAGAGAATAAAAGGACTAGCTACCAAGGCTCCACTATAACCAGCCACTTTCAGAGAAACAAAGAAAAATTCTCCAGGGGCCAGTTGCAAAAATTTAACCCCCTCGGCCGGTCGTTCTAAGATTTGCACTAAAGGTTTGACACCCAAAAAGCAAATTACCATACCTACGGCGATCGCCGCCAAAGAATAAAAAATGCGGAGTCTCAGTTCTTCGAGGTGATCGAAGAGGGACATTTCTACCTCATCCGGTAATTGATTGAGATAGTCATCAGGCGTATCGGCGATCGGAGTTTCCAGGTCTGGTAACGACATATCTGTCAGCAAATTAAGTTTGCAAGTCTATATTGTATCGGACTCAGAGAATCGTTCAGGCATTCTGGATAGGCAACCGCCGAAAACGGGGCAAATCAATTGATTTACGGATCACTCGCTGGGGCTGAATAGCAAAACTGAGGGAGTCGGACTGAGAATTTGGAGATGCACTAATCGGTGAGGAGGGGGCAACGTCCGGCAATGAAGCGGGTGAGGTCATTTCCGGTAGGGAGGGTACACTAACTTGAGACTTGACGACTTCTGATGTCACGGATGGGGGAGCGATCGCCGGTTGAACCGATTCTGAAGTAGAAGCAGGAGTTGAAATTTCGGCAACCTCTGGGGTTTTGTCTGGAGTCTTATTGGCAGTCTTGTCCGTCAAATGCTCATCCACTACAACGTTTTCTAGGACGGATTTAAGAGGAATCATCCCTTCTTCTGTCCCCGACTTTGACCAGGGTTGAATACTGGCAGATTTACCCGTAAAAGAAGCGATCGCCGTTGTGATATCAGAAGAGGGGTTCAGATTCGGGGTAGCCAAACATTGCTCTAAGGCGGCTTTATACTGCATAGCGTAGCGTTGTTGACGTTGCAGACGAGCCCGTAGTTCTTGTATTTGCTTGTCCATAACCAAAACTTGCTGATGACTGGTGTGATAGTTTTCTTGCAACCTTACACAGTCCCTTTCCCGTTCAGCTAAAAGGTTTTGGGATTGGGCCAACTGTTCAGCCAGGGTTTCAATTTGCAATTGTTGTTTTTGCGCCTCTTGCTGATAAACCTGAATTTCTGCCACGGTATGAGTCAACTGTTCCCGACTTTTGCTAATTTCCTCGGCTTGCTGTTGAATCAAATCATCACAACTCAGCGATCGCCGTTCTTGACTTTCTAATTGTTTTTGAGCCTGTCGCAATGCCTCTTGCAACTTATTCACTTTTTGACTGAGACCCTGGTATTCGATGAGAAAGGGGGGAATAAGGGGAAATTGGGAGGACGGGGGGGATTGGGGAGACTGGGGGGATGGGGAGGATTGGGGAGACGAATTGACGTTGATAATGGGGATGACGCTTGACAATTCTTCTCCGGCATCTACTAAAGCAAAGGTTTCAAACAAATCTTCAAAACTATCTAGCTGATCCGCTCCATAGCCCTCTAAATCTCCTAGGTCAACGAGATCAACCATTGTAGGTAAAGGCTCAGAAGTTCCGTTGTCCGACGAAAAAATAGCAAAAAAATCAGTATTATCAGTGTTACTCATATTCGGAGAGGAGAGCTAGGGCGGTGTGAATGATGAATATAGGGATGAAATTTTTCTGAATTTAGTTTCCGAAGGGATTAACAATCAAAAAGAGAAGAGAAATCTTGAGACTATCAGGAATCAGGGGTTAATTTCATGCTCAGATCTAGCCAGTTAGAACGAGTAATCGGGGCACTACTGGAAATATAATCAACGCCGGTTTTGGCTACTAACCGCAAATTATCTAGGGTAATATTGCCAGAGGCTTCGATACAAATTTCGGGATTGTCTCGTCGTATTAATTGTACTGCCCTTGCCATGTCTTCCAAGGTCATGTTGTCCAGCATAATAATATCGACCTTGGCCGCGATCGCCGCTTGAATTTCCACAAAATTACTCGTTTCCACCTCAATGGTCAGAGGATAGGGAATAGAGCTACGGATTTGGGCGATCGCGGGAGCAATCCCTCCGGCCGCTAAAATATGGTTATCCTTAATCATGACAGAATCATCCAGACCCATACGATGATTGGTTGCCCCCCCCACCTGTACCGCATATTTTTCTAAAATTCTGAGACCAGGAGTCGTTTTGCGGGTATCCACCAATTTAGTCGAGAGATCGGCGATGACCTCCACATATTTGCGCGTTAGGGTCGCAATGCCACTGAGTCGCATCACTAAATTGAGAGCTACCCGTTCCCCCATCAATAGACTATCCATCAGTCCACTGACTTCAGCAATGACCTGTCCCTTTTCTGCGATTTCTCCCTCTCCTACCTGGGGAATAAAGGCTGTACTACAATCCAGTAACCCAAAAACCCGTCCTGCTAAGGTTAAACCGGCGATCGTGCCTCGTTCCTTGGCAATCCAGACAGCCTTACCTGGTTTGGATAGCTGTAATCCCTGGGTAGAGCGATCGCCGCGACCAATATCTTCCTGAAGCCAGGAGTTGAGTAAAGGATCTAGAACGAGCCAGGGAGGTAGAATCGCCATGTCGGGAAAATCTCGATTAAAAAACCTTTGGCCATTGTATAGCAATCGTTTCGCTATTTCCTAGACCAAACTCTCCCCGTGGGTAGCATCGTCATAGGCCAGAAATCGATTAAGATATAGGCTTGCTTTACCACTGATCGTTAAAGATCATGCTTCAGCCTAAGTCAGGGGGACTTAATTTGCTTGTTTGATAAAAAAGTTCGCTAGAATTTGTTGAATTTAATACATTATCGAAGCTTTCCTGTTATTTCCAGGAACTTCGTAACCCTAAATTAGGATCTCTCTGTAAGTTAAGTGTATGCTATTGCATAAGTTTTGGTGTGAGGAGTTAAGTGAATGAACCTGCGTCATAATGCCCTAGAGGTTTTGAAGGAAACCAGTCGGACATTTTATATTCCCATTAGTATTTTGCCGGCGGGATTGTTAGAGGCTGTGGCTGCGGCCTACCTATGTATGCGAGCCATTGATGAGGTGGAAGACCATTCAGAACTTGATAACTTCACCAAAGCCAAGATTTTACGTCAGATTAGCCTCAATCTTCAGGCTGCAACGGAACACTCCACCTTAGAAGATTTTGCCTACGGTTTATCTATCTATCGGGGGATTTTGCCCGATGTCACTCTACGGGTGGGTGAATGGGCCATGTTAGCTCCAGAAAGTATTGCACCCAGGGTTTGGGATGCCACGGCAGCGATGGCGGATCGAATGGCTAACTGGTCAACGAGTAACTGGGAAATTGAAACAGAAGCGGATCTGGATCAATATACCTTCAGTGTGGCAGGAGCCGTGGGTTTACTGCTGTCCGATCTCTGGGCTTGGCACGATGGTACTCAGACAAATCGCACCCAGGCGATCGGTTTTGGTCGGGGTCTTCAGGCGGTCAATATTGTCCGTAATTATCGAGAGGATCTGCAACGGGGCGTAAGCTTTTTTCCCAAGGGCTGGCGAGTTCAGGACATGCACCAGTATGCACGTCGCAACTTAAAACTGGCGGATCAATATACGAAATCCCTGCCGAATGGCCCTGCTCAAAATTTTTGCAAGATTCCCCTCACCCTCGCCTATGGAACCCTAGAGGTATTAGCCTTAGGGAAGGATAAGCTCAGTCGTAGTGATGTGATGGCTTTGGTGAATCAAGCAACCCGTTAGTACGCTGTCGTCTTGATCAACTTTAATGGAACGGAAATGGTTCAAAATCTGGCTAGGTGCTCATTAAAGGGCGTAATCCATGCGCTAGGATCACTGACGATGGTTTAACTGACTCCTCTATGACTCAACCCTATTCCCAACAGCCCCTTAGTCAACTCGTTACCCAGGCAATTCAACGACTGGCTAGACATAACCCCAAGGTTGCTATCAAAAAAGGGGCTAGGGTTGCTCAACTTTTAATCAAAGATACACCCCAGGCAAAAACTCTCTCCTATCCACTGCTCAGCGATCGCTACATTATTGGCCGAAGTTCCCGCACCTGCGACATCCTAATTGAAAATCCCATTGTCAGTCAGACCCATTGTTCTCTGCACCGTAGTTCTCAGCATCCTAACCAATTCGAGATCCGCGACGAGGATAGTACAAATGGCATTTATCTGGGGAGAAAACGGCTGCAATCTTTGGTCTTAAAGTCTGGAGATGTGATTAGTCTAGGGCCCCCAGAATTGGAAAATGTTGCCGAAATTACCTTCCACAATCCGGCTCCGATTTGGCAGAAAAGTTTACGTTACGGTCTTTATGGGACAGGATTACTCACTGGACTAGCGGCTTTAGGGATTTTCTGGGCCAGTTCTGGTATTCAAGTGAAACCGCTCCCGCCTGGGGTCGTTGGGCCCGTTGTCATTTATGCCAATGATGGTAAAACGCCTCTCAATCCAGTTAAACAAGAAACCCATCACGAATTACGACAACTAAAAGAGTTTTCTCCCTATCTCGCTAAAGCGGTCATTGCTTCGGAGGACAGCCGTTTTTATTGGCATTTTGGGGTTGATCCCTACGGTGTTCTACGGGCGGTTTTGGTGAATAGTAAAGGCCGAATGCAGCAGGGAGCCAGCACTTTAACGCAACAATTGGCCCGGAGTTTATTTCCGGAGGTGGGACGGGAAAATACAGCAATGCGCAAATTGCGCGAAATGGTGGTGGCCCTCAAATTGGAAGCCGTTTATAGCAAAGATGATATTCTCAAAGCCTATTTAAATCGTGTTTATCTGGGAGCAGGAAATTACGGTTTTGAAGATGCCTCTCAATTTTATTTTGATAAATCAGCCAAAGATTTAACCATTGCCGAAGCGGCAACTTTGGTGGCCATGTTACCTGCCCCTAATCTTTATAATCCTGTTCAAGATTACGATACTTCAGTTCAGTTTCGCGATCGCGTCATTAAACGCATGGTTTCCCAGGGCATGATTAGTGAGCAGGAAGGTAATCGAGCCAGGCGATCGCGGATTGAAGTCAGTCCCAAGGCCCGTCAATCTTTGTCGAAATTGATTGCCCCTTATTTTTATAGCTATGTGTTTAGTGAATTACAACAATTATTAGGGGAAGAAATCGCTAAGGAAGGCAATTTTATTGTGGAAAGTGGTCTGGATATTAAAACTCAAAAAAAAGCAGAACAAGCCCTCAAACAAAATATTGCCACCCAGGGTTCTCAGTTTCACTATTCCCAAGGAGCATTGGTAACACTTAACAGTAATAATGGCGAAATAGTGGCTTTAGTCGGTGGGGCAGATTATCGAAAAAGTCAATATAATCGTGTCACCCAGGCTAAACGACAGCCAGGTTCAACCTTTAAACTTTTTGTCTATACCGCCGCCCTAGAACAGGGAATTTCTACCAGTAGTCTTTTTTCTTGTAATGCTCTGTTTTGGCAGGGGCAAGCATTTAAAGGCTGTGAACGCAGTCAGGGAGAGATTACCATGGCCCATGGTTTGGCTCAGTCAGAAAATGCGGTGGCCTTGCGAGTGGCTCAACGGGTGGGATTGGACAATATTGTTAACCTGGCAGAACGTTTAGGTATTCGCTCCACTCTGAATGCTTCTCCTGGCTTAGTCCTAGGGCAAAGTGAGACAACGGTGTTAGAAATGACGGGAGCCTATGGCGCGATCGCTAATCAGGGAAAATGGAATAAACCCCACGCCATTCGTCGTATTTTGGACGGGGGAGATTGTCAAAATTATGACCAGCCCCAAACCTGTCGCCTGATCTATGAATTTAATCAGGATCAAGACGGTCAACAACAAGTCATTCCTCAAAATATTGCTGATACCATGACGGGAATGCTCAGAAATGCGGTGACATCTGGAACGGGACGGTCTGCCAATACAGTGGCCGGAGCCGCCGGTAAAACAGGAACCACGAACAAGGGGGTTGATCTCTGGTTTATTGGCTTTGTTCCCCAGATGAATCGGGTGACAGGTATTTGGCTAGGCAATGATGATAATACACCGACGCGCAGTAGTAGTGTGCAGGCCGCTAGTCTGTGGGGAACCTATATGAAGTCTCTTCTCTATTAATCCAACCTCTCTGGGAAAAGACTGATCAAGTTAAAATAAATTGTCTTTGTTTTGAGCTAACCCTAAATGACTCGTAAACGCTTCATTATTGAGATGGGCATGGGCATTGATCAACATGGTCAAGATCCGACAGTAGCTGCGGCTCGTGCTGTTCGTAATGCGATCGCCCATAATGCGTTGTTAGGTATCTGGGAAGTGGCCGGTTTGAGTCATCCCAATGAAATGATTGTCGAGGTGCAAGTGGCGGTTCCCTATCCTGAAGCAGTGCGTTCGGAAGAGGTGTTGGCGGTCTTACCCTTTGGTCAAAAAAGCCTAAACCTAGAAAAAGGAGGCATGGTTGTCCCTGGCAGAGCGATCGCTGAATTAGCCGACAAAAATGATGAAATGTTGATTGCGGTGGCGGCTGTCACGGTATGGGTCGAAATGGATGAAAAAATTACTTAAGCTTAAATTAAATTTAGGCAGCATAGATCTTTAAAGGATTTGTAATCAGAATGGACTTACTGTATTGGTGGTTTGATATTTCCTGGCGAGTACTCAGAACCAGTTATTTATTGATAGCCTGGAATTTATTCTTAGCCATTATTCCTCTGGTTTTAAGTGTTTGGTTATTTCGGATTGCTGAACGCCGTTCTATATTTTGGTGGCTAATTTTTGCTATTTTTGTCGCCTTTTTGCCTAACGCGCCCTATATTCTGACAGACATTATTCACTATGTTAAGATTGCTCGTCTGGATGTTCCTGAAAGTGTCGTCATTTTTACCCTAACTCCGCAATATTTTCTCTTTCTATTGGCGGGACTCCAATGTTATGTGATGTCGCTTTTGAATTTAGGATATTACCTGGAGCGGAGAGATCAAGAACGCTTTATTCTTCCCGTTGAACTCCTCAGTCATCTGCTCTCGTCAATTGGCATTTATTTGGGGCGTTTTTTGCGCTTTAACAGTTGGGATTTTGTCACCGATCCCGATGGTTTAGCTCAGAGTTTAGCCCAAGGTCTTTCCCATAAACAGCCAATTTTAGCTATTATTGTAACTTTTTTGATATTAACGCCTTTATATTGGCTGACCAAACAAATTAACCTCGGTTTAGTATTACGATACCAAGCCCATCAAGCTGACCAACGAAACGGCGATCGCTTTCCCTCTCAGGATAGAATAAAGAGATAGACAATTCTAAAACGTACAACCCATGACTCCAGACAACCAGATTCCAAATCTACAGGATTTAAGCTTTATTTCCTACTTAACAGAGGACGGCAACCTTGATGAGACTTGGCAAGGAAAAATTGGCGTTTATGCTATCTTTGATCAGGAAAAAAACTTACAATGGGTTGCCTATTCACGGGATATTTATGCCAGCCTCAAACAAAATCTGGTCAGGAAGCCTCAATACTGTTACTGGCTCAAAGTTCAAACCATCGAAAAACCTAACCGCACGATGTTAGAAAATATTCGTCAACAGTGGATTAATGAAAATGGGAGTTTACTATCGGGAAATGGAGAGGCAGAAAAAACTTGGACAGATCCCATTGATGCCAAATTAACGATGACAGAAGAGGAAAAAAATACCTATCTGCAAACTGATGAATTAGGGCAAGTGAAATTATTAAAGACGATCGCCCGTCGAGTGGAAGCCGAAATTCAGGCACAACTCCAACAAAGAGGCGTGAATGTAGAAATTCGTTTCAATCCCAAGCTTAAAGAAAAAGGTTTACTCGACTTAAAATAATTGAAATATTCAGAATGCAGCAATACTGTCGAGAGATTGGGGCGATCGCCCAACGTATTTTAAGAGAATTAATGAGACGGAAACGAAGCCTAATTTTTTGGGCCGTTTTTCCGGTTGCGGTTCTCCTATTAAATGGCTTTATTTTTGCTGATCGATCGGGATTACCTCTCAACGAAGCAATGGAGTTTGCAGCCCCAGCCAGTTTAATGGGAGCCGCTCTATTTTTCAGTTGTGTGGGTGGTAGTGTGGCCACAATTGTCTCTGAACGCGAACAAAATACATTGAAAAGATTGTTCATTTCACCATTACGAGGCACTGCTTATTTTTTTGGTATTTTTTTAGCCCATACGGTCATTGCCATCGGTCAAGGTCTTTTGGTCTATAGCGTTGCTGTCAGCTTTGGTGCACAATTTCGAGGTTCTATTGCGTTAGGGATTACCATTATTATTCTCAGTATTGCTGCCTATGTCGGCATTGGATTTATCTTAGGAACTCAATTAGCTCGTCGTACCGAAGATGTTAATGCTTTAGTTGCTACCTTTGGCGTACCTTTATTAATTCTAGGAGGAGCTTTTTTCCCCGCTTCTATTTTTCCGCCAACCCTGAAAGCGATCGCTGTTTATAATCCCATTTATCACATGGCGACTGCTCTGAGTGGGGTTTGGGCAAACGGTTATTCAGCCCAGGATTTATGGACTCATCTTCAATTTTTAATCATTTTTTCTGTTTTAATGGTGATTGGTGGTTGGTTTTCCTATCGACAGATGCTAGAACGGGAACGACGGTTATAATAATCATTAGATGAACACTAAAAATGTTAAAATTTTCCGATCAACCAACAATGTTATCCCTTCAAAATGTCTCCAAATATTATGGCGATCACTTAGTTTTAGATCAGCTTAGTTTCAGTATTAAAGCAGGTGAAATTTATGGCTTACTTGGCCCCAATGGAGCCGGCAAAACGACTATTATTAATTTAATTAGTTATTTACTGAAAGCAGATCAAGGGCAGATTTTCATTGAGGGGAAGCCCGTTTCAGAAACGACAAAACGATGGCTAGGAGTTGCACCCCAGGAAAATATTCTCTATCGCACTTTAACTTGTCGAGAAAATCTTGATTTCTTCGCTAAAATTTATGGCTTATCTGCCCAGGAACGTCGTCATCGTTTGGAATTTTGTTTGCAAGCAGTCAATTTATTAGATCGAGCGAAAACCCCCGTCGAAAAGCTCAGTGGTGGAATGCAACGTCGTTTAAATATGGCGATCGCCCTGGTGCATCAACCCAAATTATTAATCTTAGATGAACCGACCACTGGACTGGATATCGAAGCCCGTTATGATCTGTGGCAATTAATTGAAAATCTTCAACAGGAGGGGATGACTATTCTGTTAACCACTCACTTATTAGATGAAGCTGAACGTCTTTGCGATCGCCTTGGCATTTTAAAAGCGGGAAAAATTCTAAACCAGGGCAGTTTAGCAGAACTGCAACAATTAATTCCCGCCAAGGAAATTCTCACCATCGAAACAACCGCAGAAAAGCAGATCTTAGAGAGGGCTGAAAGTTTAGGTTATTGCCATCGTCGTTATCGAGGTAACTTAGCTTTTTGGTTGCCTGAACCCTTGGAATTACGGGAAGTTTTAGTGGCCTTTGACGGTATTCCCATTGCGGCGATCGCTCGACAGCCAGTTCAATTAGAGCACATCTATCTAGAAATTACCCAGGCTCAAACGCTACCCTAAAAGGCGAAGCAATTTTTCAAAACGGGTTATGAAACAACACTTTTTCTCTCCCTATTTCTCCTCTCTTCTTCCCATCTCTCCTCTCTTGACCATCACCTTATCTCTTAACTTGGTCAATCCTGTATTAGCTGAAACTGGCCCTGATAAAATTACCTTTGACCTATCCATGATTTCCGAAACAGGATTAATCGGAGAGGCCACTGGTTTAAGAGCAATGAACTATGAATTTTGTATTCCAGCCCAGGCTGAGTCCCTAGAAACAGTACAAAAAATTGATCCTAGCCTGATTTATTCCCGCAGTCCTGGTCGGATTGGTTGCCAGAAGGATCAGTATCTCTGCATCGGCAGCACCCACCAACCTCAATGGCGCGAGGTACTTTTACAATTAGCCGATCTTTCTTTTGTGGAAAAAATTGCTCCTTTTTGGGGCGAGTAATTTATCGTGGGTTTAGACTGTATAGTAACCCATTCCTCAAGCTTGATCATAAGGGTATTTACCCCTTACCTTTATTTTTCGTTGAATAGTTTAGTGAAAACCATTAGGGTATTCTTTCCTGGGGAATGCGAACAGTGACGGTGGTTCCTTCTCCTATTTGACTCTTAAAATTAAGTTGCCCTCCATGCAAACTTAAACATCGCTGGATAATGACTAAGCCCAGACCAACGCCTGTAATATTGCCCACATTGGAGCCGCGATGAAAAGGTTGAAATAAGTCTTCCCAATCCTCTTCAGGAATGCCAATACCGCGATCGCTAATTTGAAAAACGAGATAGTTGGGTTCTTGAGTAAAATGAAATTCAACAGAATGCTGTTGGGGAGAATATTTAATGGCATTGCTCAGAATATTTTCTAAAATTTGTCTGAGTAAATAGGGATCAAATGAGGCAATTAATCTCGTACTTGGGGGTTGTGTGGATTGCTCTAACTGCCAAGAAAAATGAATGTGGTGATGAGTTTGGGTTTCTAGAGATTGTTTCAGATTCTCACAGAAGTCAATAACATCTTTCAGTTCAGGGGTAAATTGAATCTTTTCATTATCAACGGAATTAATCATTAACATATCATCTAAAATCTTGGTCATGTATTGTACCGTTTTGATAATATTAGTAAGATGTTCCTCCTTTTTTTCAGCCGTCAAGCGATCACTGTATTTTTTTAAAAGAGCCGTTGCAGAATAAATGATCGTCAGAGGGGTACGAAATTCATGGGATGCCATGGTAATAAAATGCGATCGCAGCTTATTTAATTTCTTCTCCTGCTCCAGGGAAACTTGCATTTTGATTTCTACCTGTTTACGGCTTGTAATATCTTCCACCATGCCAATGCCATAGAGTAGCTCTCCATTCGTTCCTCGAATAGTGGTTGTCTTTAACTGTCCCCAAAAGTATTCTCCATTTTTTTTACGATAGCGTTTCTCAATTTGATAACCAGTAATTTCTCCGGCTATTGTCTGGGCTGCTAAAGGTTTTTCACGAGCCAGATCCTCTGGATGAGTAATCTCATTGAAGGTTAATTGCAGTAATTCCTGATGACTGTAACCCAGCATTTCACAAAAGGTACGATTGACCTGATAAAACCGCTCAATATTCGCTTCTACCATGGCAATGCCAATGGGAATTTCTTCAAATAATTGACGAAAGATTTTTTCACTACGACGTAGATCTTCTTCTGCCTGTTTAATCTCTGTAATATCAAAATTAGTCCCAATCATCCGTTGGGGATCTCCCTGGGTATCTCTCTGTACTAAGGCATAGCCTTTTAAATAACGAACTGTCTTATTTGGCCAGATTACTCTAAACTCAACAACCAGTTCTTGATCTCTCGTTAAACTCTCTTGGACAGCCTGATTGATCAAAGGTAAATCTTCTGGATGAACCCGTTTTTCCCAGGTTTCATAGCCTTGAAAGTCGGTGGGAGAAATCCCATAAAGCTCACAGTTGCTCTTGTCCCAAATTAGTTCGTTGGTGTCAATATTCCAGTCCCAAATACCAATATGAGACGATTTGAGAGCCAGTTCCAGGCGATCAGTTAACTTTCGATTTTCTCGTTCTAACTCGTAGCGATAGACTAACCGATTAACACTATGGCATAGAAAAAAAGCGGTAATCTCGTTCTTGATCAAATAGTCCATTGCACCTAATTTCATCGCCTCAATGATCGCCTGCTCATTTCGCTTCTCCATCAACACAATAACTGGTAATTCGTGAATACAACGATCAGGAGCCATAAGCTCTAGAAAGACTAAACCGTTGCCATCGGGTAAATTCACATTTACCAAGGCTACATCCGGCTGTTGTAATTGCCAAACGGCCTGGCCTGCTTCCAGGCTATCTGCCATCAAAAGGTGATACTGGGTGGTTTCATCTGCCTGTAGATAGTCAGCATAGGTACAACGATCTTGCTCAGAATGATCGATAATTAAAATGGTGATCATAGACTTTAGAGGCTGATCGGGGATCCGGCTAGACAGACTAGACATAAAGAGTTAAGTCAAAAAGGCTTTAATGTAAAATCAAGGCCGTAAAAATAGTTTAATCTTAATTAAAACATTTCTAAGCTCTAGAGTTTGGTAGAATGCGAGGGCGGGTTTTTTGAGACTAAACCCTATAACCTCTTTTTGTATGATCAATCATTCCTTTCTGCTCGAAATTGGCACAGAAGAACTGCCTGCTGACTTTGTAGCCAGCGCGATCGCCCAGTGGCAGCAACGCATTCCCCACAGCCTAGCAGAAAATCTTTTAACCCCGCAAACGATTCAGGTTTACGGTACGCCACGACGATTAGCCGTTGTCATTGAGGGATTGCCGGCTCAACAAAGCGATCGCGAAGAACTTCTCAAGGGGCCACCAGTGGCCTCCGCCTTCAAAGACGGTCAACCTACCCCAGCCGCGATCGGTTTTGCCAAGAAACAGGGCGTTGAGATCTCAGACTTAGAAATTCGGACAACGGAGAAGGGAGATTTTATTTTTGTTCAGAAACAAATCCCCGGTCTAGCGACCCAACAGTTATTACCCGACTTAGTTTTTAGCTGGTTGACGGGTTTAGATGGGCGACGTTTTATGCGCTGGGGAGATGGCGATTTTCGTTTTCCGCGTCCCATTCGTTGGTTAGTGGCTCTGTTAGATGATCAGGTTTTACCCTTGAGTCTGAGTAACGGTTCCACCGCTGTCAACAGCGATCGCCGCTCTAGAGGCCATCGGATTTTGCACCCAGGGGAAGTGCTAGTCAGCCAAGCCCAAAATTATCAGGCAGAATTACGTCAAGCGGCAGTCATTGTTGATCCTGAGGAACGTCGTCAAAGCATTGAGAAACAAATACAAACCCAGGCAAAATCTTTAAAGGGAAAAGCTGAAATCTACGAGGATTTATTAGCTGAAGTGGTCAATTTGGTAGAATATCCAACCGCAGTATTAGGACAATTTGATGATCAGTTTTTAAACTTACCACCAGAAGTCATTACCACGGTGATGGTGACGCATCAACGCTATTTCCCGATTAAAAAAGCTGATGGTAGTCTGTTTGCCAATTTTATTACCATTGCCAACGGTGATCCCCAAAAAGCTCAGGTCATTGCCGAGGGAAATGCGAGGGTGATTCGGGCTCGGTTAGCCGATGCTCAATTTTTCTATCGTGGTGATTGTGATCAGTCTTTGGATAACTATTTGCCACAGTTGGAAACCGTTACTTTCCAAGAAGAGTTGGGAACCATGCGCGATAAGGTGGATCGCATTATGGACATGGCTCAACAAATTGCCGATCAGTTACAGGTGACAGAACAGCAGCGCAATGATATTGAAAGTACGGCCATGCTTTGTAAAGCCGATCTAGTCACCCAAATGGTCTACGAATTTCCTGAGTTGCAGGGGGTGATGGGCCAGAAATATGCTCTCGTGAGTGGAGAATCTGCTGCGGTGGCCCAGGGAATTTTTGAACATTATTTACCGCGCAATATTGAAGATCCATTGCCTCAATCCTTGACGGGTCAGGTAGTAGGACTAAGCGATCGCCTCGATACTTTAATTAGCATTTTCGGTTTAGGGTTATTGCCCACGGGTTCTTCCGATCCTTTTGCTCTGCGACGGGCGGCCAATGCGGTGGTTAATATTACCTGGTTTGCCCATTTGAATATTAATCTGGGACAATTGTTGGTGCAGGGAAGTAAAGCCTTTATGACGGCCCATGCTGACAAAACGTCTCCTTTGGAAGATCTGCAAACCTTTTTTATGCAACGGCTGCAAACTTTGCTCACCGATGAATTAGGCATTGACTACGATCTGGTTAAAGCAGTGTTAGGCGACAATGATCTCGACTATACGAATCGGGCCCTGCGAGATTTATTGGATGTCCGCGATCGCGCCCAATTTCTGCAACAAATGCGCAATGATGGTCGATTAGCTTCTATCTATGAAACGGTGAACCGTGCCACTCGTTTAGCCATTAAGGGTGACTTAGATAAGGCCATTCTCAACCCAGAATCGGTCATTAATCCCCGTTTATTTGAGAAAAAATCTGAGGCAGCTTTTTATCAGGCTCTTATTTCCCTGTTACCGATTACCCAAGCGGCTCAACGCGATCGCCACTATCAAGGTTTGGTGGATGCCCTAGCCAAGATCGCACCCACGGTAGCGGATTTCTTTGATGGAGCCGATAGTGTTTTAGTGATGGATGACAACCCTGAAATTCGTCAAAATCGCTTAAATCTTCTGGGTTTACTTCGCAATCACGCCAGGGTATTGGCCGACT
>JAYKJI010000100.1:0-4404 GCA_035285405.1 Snowella sp.
ACTTTTTCATCGTGATTCCGTCCAATTCCATGTGGAGCATTTTCTTGATTACCCCCTGAACGGTTACAACTGATGACAGCTTAGTTATTGTTATGATCCTGTTTTTCACACAGTTAAGGGAAGAGCCGGAATTTTTAGCCAAATTTACCGCCACCAAACTAGTTCAAAACAACTGAGAACAGTAATAGAGATAACAAATCGATCCTGGAGTTACTTTGCAAGGATGGCTAAATTTTTTATAATGGTTCTTCTCTGGACACCTTAGATCCATTTGGGAGAAACTATAACGTGGTTGACACTAATCTAGAATATCTAGCAGAGACGGATCCCGCGATCGCTGAGATTATTGATCGGGAATTACAGCGTCAACGCATTCACCTGGAACTGATTGCCAGCGAAAATTTTACTTCCCCGGCGGTTCTGGCGGCTCAGGGGTCAGTGCTCACCAATAAATATGCGGAAGGTTTGCCTGGAAAACGCTACTACGGCGGCTGTGAATTTATTGATCAAGCAGAACAGTTAGCCATTGATCGCGTCAAGCAGTTATTTGGTGCTGCCCACGCCAATGTTCAACCCCACTCTGGAGCCCAGGCTAATTTTGCTGTCTTTTTAACGCTCCTGCAACCTGGTGACACGATTATGGGCATGGATCTTGCTCATGGTGGCCATTTAACCCATGGTTCTCCCGTTAATGTTTCTGGAAAATGGTTTAAGGTTCAGCACTACGGGGTTAGTCCCGAAACGGAACAACTGGATTATGAGCAAGTACGAGAATTAGCCCTAAAAGTTCGTCCTAAATTGTTAATCTGTGGCTATTCTGCCTATCCGCGTACCATTCATTTTGATAAGTTTCGGGCGATCGCCGATGAAGTGGGAGCTTATTTACTAGCTGATATTGCCCATATCGCCGGATTAGTTGCCACAGGTCACCATCCTGATCCTTTACCCCATTGCCATGTAGTAACCACCACCACCCATAAAACCCTGCGCGGCCCCAGGGGGGGATTAATTATGACCAATAACGAGGAACTAGGCAAAAAACTGGATAAAGCTGTTTTTCCAGGTACCCAGGGTGGCCCTTTAGAACACGTCATCGCCGCTAAGGCCGTTGCCTTCGGAGAAGCTCTCCAACCGGCCTTTAAGACCTACTCTGGTCAAGTCATTGCCAATGCCCAGGCACTAGCCAGCCAATTAACCCAACGCGGCTTCAAAATTGTTTCCGGTGGCACAGACAATCATTTGATGTTGTTAGATTTACGCTCCATTGGCATGACGGGTAAAGTGGCAGATCAATTAGTCAGTCAGGTGCATATTACAGCCAATAAAAACACCGTTCCTTTTGATCCCGAATCTCCCTTTGTGACCAGTGGTCTCCGTTTAGGTTCGCCCGCTATGACAACTCGTGGTCTTAAAGAATCAGACTTCCAGGAAATTGGTGATATTATTGCCGATCTACTGCTCAATGCCGATGATCCAGACATGAAAAAAGCTTGTCTGCAACGAGTCACCGATCTTTGTCAACGCTTTCCCCTTTATCCCCATCTTAAAATTCCTCTGGCGGCGATCGCCTAGTAAATTCCTGGGCTTTGCAGACTAGATAACTTTAAATAAAGCAAGCCAAACGTAACCAAAAAGCCGATTTTAGGGTACACTCTAGTCTCAAAGACTCCCTTAGGAAAGCCCCGAACAATGCTAGGAGAACAATACTACTTTATTGCCTTTTTTCTCTCCGTTGCGGTTGTTTGGTGGTCAACACCGATCATCAAGCGTGTTGGTCTCAAGGCTGGTTACGTAGATAAACCCGATGCCCGTAAAATGCACCAGCGACCGATGGTACGGTTGGGGGGAGTTTCTATCTTTGCAGGTTCCCTGACAGCCCTAATCGTTGTTTGGTTATTAGGGGGGTTTGGTGTTCTTCCTCCCAATCGAGAATGGGAAGTTTGGGGCGTGACTCTCGGTGGATTAGCTTTTTTTAGTATTGGTCTCATTGACGATTTATTTAGCCTTAGCCCCATTTCCCGCTTAATTGCCCAAACGGGGGTGGCCTCCCTAGTCTGGACGATGGGGGTGCGCATTGATTTTGTCACCCTCCCCTTTATGAATTTGGTGCATTTGGAGTGGTTGAGCTTACCGATTACGGTGATCTGGTTAGTTGGCATGGCCAATGCTATTAACTGGATTGATGGTCTGGATGGCTTAGCGGCGGGGGTTTGTGGTATTTGTGCGGTTGTTTTGTTTGTCCTCTGTTTATTTATGGAACAATCGGCGGCGGCCTTAATTGCCGTTGCCCTGGCTGGGGGAGCCTTGGGATTTCTGCGCTATAACTTTAATCCGGCTCAGATTTTTATGGGGGATGGCGGGGCCTATTTTATGGGTTTTACCCTGGCAGGGGTGGCGGTGATTGGGTTAGTTAAAATTGCTGCCGTGACCACCGTTGCCGTGACTGCCGTGCTTTTACCCTATTTGGTTTTAGCGGTTCCTATCCTCGACATGTCGGTGGTGATTCTCTCTCGTTTGAGCAAAGGTAAGTCCCCATTTATTGCTGACAAGGGCCATCTCCATCATCGTCTGATTAAGGCGGGCATCTCCCACCGTCTCACCGTTTTATTTATCTATGCCTTAACCCTTTGGGCTGGCAGTTTGGCCCTCGGATTTTCCAATATTCCCAGTGGTTGGGGATTTGCGATCGGTGCCACCTTTTTGTTGATTTATTTAGGTTGGCAGGTTTGGCGCAATAGTCGCAAGGTGGATGATTAGTTTTTTTCTGGCAATATTTTGACTTCTCTTTACCTAACTTAATATTTATGAGAGTAAGCCATTAATTATGAATTAACTTTTATCAAAAAGCCTTGTCACAAGCCGAGGGAATCTGTAAATTATAAATATGAAGCAATGAAGCTTCGCTGGCAGATCAAACAGCCAATCTCAAGAGCCAAAAACGTTAGTTTATAAAGAGAGGTACAGTCGCGCTGTTTATTGTTAAATCTGTCTTGTTCCAACCGACAACGCCCAATCCGAAAACAGCATATTCCCTTTATTAGATGAAATGGGAGATTAAGCAACTCTATGTTGAGTTGGATCTCTGAGTAGTGAAGTGGTAGATAAGGGATGTAACTGGAGAGTAGGTTTTGGGCGTTGTTGCATGTTAAGTCTTTTTTCTCAATCTTGGTTTACGATACATAAAAAGGATTAGGAAAACTAGAAAGATTTAATCATGCGTCTTAATTCCAAGGCCAAAAATCTTTTACTGGCAGAAATTGATAAACAGGCAACGCCTCTCAATTTAGATGTTCAGAAGTCTATTGTGCTTAAACGATTGGATAAGCTTACCCAGGAGCAAGGCCAACCCCTAGCTAAGGCAGAAATAGAACATCTTGTACTTGATATGTTTCCCAACTTTGATGGCCAGGTACTTAACAAAGCAGCACGGGTTAATCAGCCGAATCGCCTTGGTTTCGGTTTAAAGATCGCTGGTTTTGTCGGAGCCGGATTGGTGGGCTTGGCAGGGCTGGTTTGGTTGGTGAATTTACCCTATCCGATGGTGCGGCGGCCAGTGGCCAGGGTTGCTCCTTTGTTGCTTTTGCCGAGTTACCTGAGTATGGATCGCAATTATCGAGAGGCGATCGCCCATGTGGAACAGGCGGATCAATTGGTGAATCAGGCGACCAGTGCGGCGGATATTACCCTGGGGGCTGAGAAAGTGCAACAGGCCCAAGCCAATTTGGATCAACTACCGGTCTGGTTTTTGGGCTATGAACCAATCATGATTTGTCAATATATGGGCTGTTCTTGGCATTTTACCTTTGATGAATTTAGCCGCGCCAGGGCCCAGGTCGGTCGGATGGATGCCCGTATTTTTCAAGAAAATAATGCCCTAAACCAGTTACAGACTTCGGAAACGGCTATTCAACAGGCGAAGAATACCTATGAAAAAGCCACTACGCCTCAACAACAACAGGCCGCGATCGCTGATTGGCAGAGTGCTTTAAATCAATTAAAGTTAATTCCAGCTAGTACTTTAGCCGGATCAATGGGCCAGGCAAAGTATCAAAATTATGAGCAGGAATTTCGGCAGGTGGCCGGTTGGATGGCAGGAACAACCCAAACCCAAACCATGATTGCGGCGGCGGAACAGTTTGGCAAACTAGCAATCCAGGGCATGGCCAAAGCTCCCCATACGGTCTCGGAATGGCAAGGAATTTATACCCTGTGGCAACAGGCCCTGGAGCGTCTCAAACAAGTTGATCCCAAAGATCCCGATTATCTAGCTTCCCAGACTTACTTAGGGCTTGCTGAAAAAGTCAAAAAACGAAAGAAATGTGGGTTAGGGAAGTATAAACTGAAAAAGCAGAGATAACTTATACTTATGATGAGAAGTCAAAATACGAATTTTGTTTAATCTAT
>JAYKJI010000101.1:0-2851 GCA_035285405.1 Snowella sp.
GATCCCCAGCGTTTTAATGAGAATTATCGCCGTTATATTGAAGGTCAATTTCGCAAACAATTAGGGTTTAGTGGCACTCCCATCCGTTTACTCTGGCGGGGCAAAAAAGTTCGAGAGGTGGAGGCCAACCAAAACCGTGCCACTCGCGTTTGAGGCTTCTAAGCCTTGAAAATTGGGTAGGGGTTTGGTTTCCAAATCCATAGGGATAGCGATAGGCGTTTTAGACTTGGCTCAATCAGCAATCAACACAAAACCAGCCAAAACGAAAATCAACAATATCACTATATATTGTGTTAATTTTTGTTAAGTGTTTGGTTATTCCATTCGTATGGAGATTTACCATAGGGATAAAACTCCTGCATTTTGGAGAACTGCAATGGCAAGCCTCAATCCTTCCGTCATCTCCCAAACAACAAACAACTTAATTCAGGATACTGAGGCCAAGTTTAAGCAAATCAAAGACAAAAATAGTTCGACGCTTTTAGATGAACTACAGAAGGCGATTGGCGAAACTGATACTCTGATTAAAGCAATTGACAGTGGATTGGATAAGCAATCTCGCCCTAGTTTTCATCTAGAATTTGATGATGCGATTAATAAAATTAAAAAGACTTTAAATAATTTAGTCGCAAAAAACGAGCCTGTTCTTGATGAAATTAATGTTTTAAAACAGGAAAATGAGACTTTAGGCTTAAGGATTCAAGATAAACTTGCTCAGTTTGTCCAAGAACCCGCCTTATCTACGTTGAAAACGAAAGTTAATGATTGGATTAAAACAATTAATAACAAACTGGATGAGGCTATCTCAACATCCGAGGAAAATAAAAAAATAGATTCTCGTTTTGAGGATATTAAAGGCAAACTCACTGAACTGAGTTCTATTCTAGAATTAGACGGAAAAGTAGAAGCTTTAATTCAAGACATTAAAACTACATGGGAAATGTCTCTAACGCCACAAGAAGTGACTGAGTTTCTTCAAAAAATCAATGCTCTTGTGATAGCAAAAATATCTATTGCTCAGGTATCAGAAGTCAATCAACGCATTAGCAATTTAATTTCAGGAACAAAAGTTAAAATAGCTGGCTTCACTCTCGAATTAGATAGAGAAGTTCAAAGCGAATTGGGGAAAATACTAAAATTGGTAGGAAAGGCTCAAATTTTACTGGAAGAAAGGTTTTATTCAAATTCAGAATCAAATAACAATGCTCAAAAAATTAGAAGTTTCACTTTATATTCACCGAAAAAAGAATTCTATTCAAGTAGAATAGTTCAAGTTAAATCTGTTGTAGATTATCTGGAGATTGCGATTGATGCTTTGACAGGCGAACCTAATCTTATTTTATCCCAAAAATTACGATATGCCTCCAAGGAAAGATTACGAAAAATAGAAGGAAGTCATTGGTTTGCAAATTGGACGAATGATATTTCCCATGCGATCAAAACACCAACTAAAGTTTTATTAGGAGTCGTGTTTGCACTTCCCTTGACTTGGTTCTTGGTTAATGGCGTTAGTGTAGATCCCTCTATGATTGGTATTTCGAGGTTCCCTAAAATAGAAATTTCTCCTATAAAAAACGTACTTAATTCTTTGCCCATACCAGATTATCCTACCTCCGAAGCAGATAAGGGAAAATCTACTTCATTAGGCAACACTCGACCGATCGGAACAAATAATAATAGTAATCCAGTCCTTAGTTTTGTGATCGCCTTATTGATGACTGGCACATTGGGAGGGGCAGTTAGTGTTCTTTCTCGAATTAACGAATATGATGACCCGAAAACTCAAAAATATGAAGACGATTTACTTCCTTTTTTTATTGGACTAATTAAACCTATTTTAGGGGGTAGTTTTGCTTTCTTTATTTTCTTATTACTTAATTCTGGGGTTTCTCCCGTACAAATAAATGGTAAAGATCAAGGAGACAGTAGCTATTTTTATGGATTGTTAGCCGTAGCCTTTATTGCGGGATTTAGTGAACGTTTTGTTCCTGATTTAATTAGCCAGACAGAGAAAAAGTTAGTTACTCCTCAATCGCCAAAACAGACGCAAGGAATCCCTCCTTCAACTCTGACATTGAATCCGCGAACTACGAAATTAGTCTATGGGAAAACTCAAACATTTACACTCAGTTCAGCGTTGCAGTTCAATGATTATGAAGTTGCTTTAGAACCTGAGAAAATGGGAAAATATGCAATCAAAACTTCTTCTACATTTGATTATGTAGCACCGACAAAAGAAGAAGCAGAAGGATGCAAAGAGGTAACTATTACTGTGACTACCAAAGAAACTCTTGCACGAACAGCAAAGGCAACTATTACATTCAGTGATGTATAAGTTGATTCCAATAGCGAGCATGGTTTTCAACGGATAATTAACAATAGACAATTATCCACTATCAACTGCAATTATCAATTAAGACTGGAGTTTAGACCAAACAGGATTTACCCCATATAAAGTGGCTTTCTAGTTATTTGCAACACTATCTATGGTGTATTTTGATTTAGTCTAAACTTGAGTTAGGACTTAGAGACTAAGCCCCTACAGTCTATCAAAAAGGGAAATAGCGATGGGATTTCAGCACATTTAAACAACCGGAGCCGTTGTTAAGGTAAACCACAGAAATAGGACAAGGGCTAAAACCACCAATTTAATCAAGAGATAGGTCAAACTATCGGGATAGAAAAAAGTATTTAACATAAGACCCCCTGGCAAGATTGGGAATGCACCAAACTTCTCTATCTCTATTGTCGCGCTCCGGGGCGTTAGTGCCTAGACAAAGGAGGGTTTTATTACGATTTATTACAAATAATTACAAAATTTTATCCGAGAAACCCCCTACAAATTAGAACC
>JAYKJI010000102.1:0-8029 GCA_035285405.1 Snowella sp.
TTATTCTTTCTAGCCTTTTTGGGACTTCATTAATACTCTTCCCAAGAACAAAATGATCTGTGGTGGTAATATGAGCCAAGAAAAACAGAAAAGAAACTAAGCATGTAACTAAGAAATACAATACTGCCCTAAACTTCATTGCTTATCCGAGCGAAAAGAACATTCTATCAGTCAAACTGTTTAACTATTGATTATACAGAAAATTTCTGTATAACACTCTTCAGAGTAACAATAGATGGAAACTTTCGGCATATCACTCTCGAATAGAGCGATCGCAAGAAGTTTTCCGTATATTACGCCCAAAAGCGTGTTAGTTCGATTGGTGTACTACAAACGACCTCCTTTGGACAGAATATTTACAATAAAACGTACTCTCCAGACAAGAGTAGCACCGATTCTTCAATCCGACCCACTCCGTCACAAAGTTTTACAATTACCCAACACGCTGAACGGTTAATTGGAAACAGCGATTCGATCGCCTTTTAAAAAATAACTAAAACCGCCTCTCAACTGAAAAAGCAATTGTACTTAATTATTTTAGTGCGATCGCTGTCATCTTGTTGATTAAACTTTAAAATTGCGATCGCCACCTTTGCTTTAAGGATGATAAGCCGTAATAACCAGATTCCTGTCAGGACTATAAATCGCTTCAACACGACGGAAACTAGGATGATTATACCAGACTTTAATTCTATTTCCCTTAGCTGGAGCAGACCCAACAATGGTGTAACCAGCATTTAACATCAATTGTTCAAAAACTTCTGCTGGTAAAATCTTAGATAAAATGGGAGAAAGACCATCAATTTGATGCTTATCTAGGGTCATAACTCCCTTTATAGGTTGTAAAAATCTGATAGCCAGGTAACACTAAACTCAAGCCAGCAAAACTATGTATGATGCCTGGATAACTTTCCTCGGCATCACTCCCTCCCCATCGCCAACAAAAAGAACCTAACCAAACATAGAATCCTGGAATCATTACGTCCATAGAATAGGCAATATCCCTTAACTGAGGGTTAACTCCCTCAGGCGATCGAGTTGTTTTCGTAACTGTTGTTTTCATTATCCCGAACCTATGCTCATCTTAAAACCATGATAACTTCATTTTTAGCCAGTGCAATCATCCTTGGTTCGGGCAATTACTTGCTCAGATGAAGCAATGTTACCAAAGTTTGAACCACGACCCGCTTAAGCCCCATTGTCCCGACTGGAGAGGATTTGAACAATAACCTTCCAATTCATGTAGCCTAAGCTACAAAAAAGAAAAAACCTGATTTGTATACTGTATACAGACATTGGTGTTATTAATCATGTACAACCTCAAAGTGGTGATCATCGGAGCCGGAATTGGCGGCTTAACGGCGGGGATTGCCCTAAAACAAGTGGGCTATACCGTCGAAATTTATGACAAAGCCAGCGAACTTCGGCCCGTTGGTGCAGGGATTTCCCTTTGGTCAAATGGGGTTAAAATCCTTAATCGGCTGGGCTTAGGAAACGCGATCGCCCGTTTAGGCGGCCAAATGGATCGCATGGAATACCGTTCCCATCAAGACGAGCTTCTCAACCAAATAGAGCTTGATCCCCTAGTGCAAACAGTTGGCCAAAGACCCTATCCTGTTTCTCGTAGTGAATTGCAGGAACTTTTGCTTGCGGCCTACGGCAAGGAAGATGTTCATTTAAAATCGAAGTGCATTGGGGTGGAAGAGTCTGACTCAGACGTTACCGCTATTTTTGAGGATGGCCATCGAGCAACGGGTGATATTGTGATCGCAGCCGATGGTGTTCATTCTCTACTGCGGGAATATGTCGCTGGAAAACCCGTTCAACCTCGGTATGCCGATTATGTCAATTGGAATGGCTTGGTGAAAGCGAGTCCCGATCTGGCCGACCCTCATACCTGGGTGATCTATGTGGGGGATGGTAAACGGGCCTCTATGATGCCGATTGGCGGCGATCGCTTCTATTACTTTTTCGGTGCGCCGATGGACAAAGGAACCCAGGTGGAACCTTCCCAAAGAAAAGAAGAATTAGCCACCATTTTTGCTGGTTGGCCAAAAGCGATTACAAATCTTATTGATCAACTCGATCCCCTACAAACCAATCGCTTAGAAATCCACGATCTCGATCCCTTGCCCCATTTAGTCCGAGGACGAGTAGCCCTGCTGGGAGATTCAGCCCATGCTTCCACACCAACGTTAGGACAAGGCGGTTGTCAAGCTATGGAAGATGCGGAAATTCTCTGTCGTTATCTGATTACTACCAATATCGGTATTGAATATGCCCTCAAACGGTACGAACAGGAACGCCAAGAACGCACGGAAGGATTAGTCCTAAAAGCCCGTAAACGAGCCGATACAATTTACGGAAAAGACCCTATGATCACCAACCAGTGGTACAAACAATTGAAACAGAATGATTTTAGCGAAGTCGTTGCCGCCCTCGCTAAAATCATTCTGGCTGGCCCATTTCATTAAGTTAAGAAAATTCTTTTAAAAAATTCTCTAGGTAAAAATCTATGTTAGTTACGAAACAACCCGTATTACGCCGCTTTTGGTATCCCGTTATCCCCATTAAAAATTTAGCCGATGGGCCAAAGTCCTTTGAACTGCTCAATCATGCCCTCGTCTTGTGGTTAGATGCGGAGGGAAAACCGGCGGTGACAGAAGATCGCTGTTGCCATCGTTCCGCCAAACTTTCTCTGGGTCAAGTTAACGACGGAAATATTGCTTGTCCCTATCATGGCTGGCAATTTAATCGTGAGGGAAAATGTGTGGAAATTCCCCAGATGAAAAACGGTGCAATTTCGGCCAACTGTCAAGTCAATACCTATCACTGTGACGAACGTTATGGTTACGTTTGGGTTTGTCTAGCCGATGAACCCCTGATTGGCATTCCAGACATTGAAGAAACGAGAAATCCCGACTATCGTACTATTCCTGAGTTCTATGAGACTTGGCAATGTGCTGGCTTGCGGGTAATGGAAAACGAGTTTGATATGGCTCATCCCGCTTTTGTCCATAAAGCAACCTTCGGCACAGAAGAACACTTAATTCCCGATCGCCTGGAATTAACGGAATTGGATTGGGGACTGCACGTTCAGAGTATTTTAGGAGTCGTTAATCCCGAACTGCAAAGACAGAATTTAAAAATGGCAACCGAAGAAACCGTCCGAACCCTAGATGTAACTTGGTTCATGCCCTTTATGGTCAAATTGCAAATTGCCTATCCTAATGGATTGGTGCATATCGTCGTCAACACCATGACCCCGATTAATGATTCCACCTCCCAGATGGTGCAATTTTGTGTTCGCAATGATACAGAAGCCGATACGCCAGCCGCCGATGTCATTGCCTTTGATCGAGCCGTCACCCTAGAGGATAAACGCATTCTGGAAACGACGGATTACGATGTTCCCCTCAGTCCCCAGCGTGAACAGCATATGTTTACCGACAAACCAGGCTTGATTATGCGGAAAAAATTTACGGCTTTACTTAAAGCCCATCAAGAGGTAGAACAGACCAGGGAGACAGAATTTCCCCTGAATGAATATGTTCGTCTAGAGGATTGGAGGGCTAGTTAAATCATGAATGATTATCCACGAGATTTAGTCGGTTATGGGCGCAATCCCCCCGATCCCCGTTGGCCGAATGGGGCGCGTCTCGCTGTGCAGTTTGTCATTAATTACGAGGAAGGCGGCGAAAGCTGTATTCTGCATGGGGACGGAGCTTCGGAAGCTTTCTTATCAGAAATCATTGGGGCTTCTGCTTTACCAGGAGTCCGACATATGAACATGGAGTCAATCTATGAATATGGCAGTCGGGCTGGTTTCTGGCGATTATGGCGATTATTTACTGGGCTAAATGTACCTGTTACCGTTTATGGAATCGCCATGGCATTAGAACGTAATCCTGATGCTGTGGCGGCTATGCTTGAGGCCAATTGGGAGATTGCCAGTCACGGTTATCGCTGGATTGATTATCAATTTATTTCCGAAGAGATTGAACGGGAACATATTGAAAAAGCGATCGCCATTCACACCAAAGTTACAGGCAGTCCTCCTTTAGGATGGTATCAGGGTCGTACCAGTCCCAACACCTTAAAATTAGCGATCGCCGTCGGAAATTTCCTCTATTCTGCTGATAGTTATGCTGATGATTTACCCTATTGGGTGCATGAAGATGGAAAACCCCATTTAATTATTCCCTATACCCTCGACAACAACGATATGCGTTTCGCGACTAATCAGGGTTTCAACTGTGGCGATCAATTTTTTACTTATCTTCGAGATGCCTTTGATACTTTGTATGAAGAAGGAAAAACCAGTCCCAAAATGATGAGTGTCGGCTTACATTGTCGTTTAGCAGGCAGACCGGGACGAACTAAGGCCTTAGCCCGATTTTTAGAATATGTGTTAGGACATGAACAAGTCTGGTTATGTCGGCGAGTGGACATTGCTCGTCATTGGCATCAATATCATTCTCCTGCTTGAGAGAAAAATTCAGAAAAAATCAGGAAAAAAACTCTCTGGAAATTTGGGTAATAAATTTGTCCTATATCGTTCAAGGGCGATCACAATTCGCTCCTACATGAGGTTTTGAATGAATCTTAGCAAGACTTGCGCCCAAAAGTAGCAAATTTAATTTATTTTCTGATTAGAATTTCCCATTTTATTAAAAATAGACAGATTATGGTTGGTAAACTCACCACTCACGTTTTGGATATTGAAAAAGGTCGTCCTGCGAGTCAACTCAAAATTGAATTATGGTTTCTAGCTCAAACTGGGGAAAGAAACTTACTAAAAACCTTTCATACAAATCAAGATGGTCGGACTGATAACCCCTTGTTAATTGGAGAAGAACTCAAAATCGGTGTTTATGAATTGGTGTTTGCGGTGGGAGATTATTTTTCCCCGTCTCTGGAGATTCCCTTCCTGAATTTAGTTCCCATTCGTTTTGGCATTAGTGAACCCCATAAACATTATCATGTCCCCTTGCTGGTTTCTCCCTGGGCATACAGTACCTATCGTGGGAGTTAACCATGAAACTGGTAAAAGTTTTCTAAATTACTAATAAGAGTTCAAGAAACTGATTCCAAGTTAAAGATTGTTGTCTTCCTAGCAGATTACGTATAAACAAAATTTCTGCACTAGTTAAGGGCGGTTCTCCGACACTAGCCATTGCTACGTTCATTTCACTGGCACTAATTAAGTCATCTTGATTTGCATCAATCGGGATAAAATAGGTTACAAATTGGTCATATTTTGACATTAACTGGCGATACCGTAAAATTAATTCTCCGAATTCTTCAAAATCAATAAAGTTATTATGATCACTATCCATACTTTTGAATAGGAGATTGAGTTCATTGTCTTTAATCGGTTTGCCGACTTGCTCTAGATAACCTCTTAACTCTTGAATCGAGATTCGCTCGCTGTGATCTAAATCAATTGCATTGAAAACATAGCGCAAATCGCCTTTTATCTGGGAATTGGCTTTCTCAAACAGAAAATTGTGTTTCTCTCCTTGAATGGCTGCTTGCAGCCGCAGACGAGCATTAGAAATAATTTCTTTAGCCACTAGAAAACGTTGGCGATGTTCTTCCGGTGTAGTGATCGTGTGTAGGGCAACAGGAACCAAGGAGGGGAGCGATCGCTGAACAATCAACAAACATCCGATCGTAACAATGGCAAAAGGAACGGACAGGACGGGTAATCTAACGAGGGAAAAAATCGGTGCGAGTAAAAAGCTTAACCCAGAGGCTAAAAACGCACAGAAGGCAGCAAGGGTAATACTCAGACGAGTGGGAGTATAAAAGACCCCACCGATGGCAACTGCTGTCAAAACCGCATTGTAACCCCAGATCATTAGATATAACTCGTCAGGCTTAGCCTCTAGTAATAAACCCGCCAGAATGTACATAATTCCACCTAGCATGGCAACCAGCGCACCAATTGGGGTACAAATCGCCACACCGATCATAATCAGGGCGATTGAAATTGGATTATCCGAAAAAAAGACCCCTGCTAGTCCAACATGAAAGCATTGCATCAATCGCTGGGAATCATAATCTCCGATGTCAAAAGGCGGTGGTGCGGGGCCTAAATCAAAGAATGGCTGAGAGATGAAGGTCACTAAGAGCAAAAAGGGCAATAAAACACCATTAAAGGGAATTCCTAGCGGTGAAACCCTAAATTTTGTCGTAAACCACATCCCCACCGTTTCCATCACAACCGAAGTGAGAGCCGCTAAAATCACAACGGTGATCGCCCAGATAAGATTCCAAGAACCATTACCAAACTGGCCAAAGAAAGCCATAGCAGCCCCGATCAACAAGCCATTGAGTCCATAGATCCCATCTCGGATCATAAAAGGATTGGCCTTGAGAATCATCGCCATTAGGGTTGCTGATGCCGATCCTGTAAGGCTCATTAATCCGAGCCAAGGAGCCTGAATCAACATCGCGATTAAAATCAGCAGTCCACTGAGGGGATTGTTAACAAAAATTACCTGAGCAATACCTCGTAAGGCAGCATTCAGAAAATTGAGTAAAGGCTGATTGGCCAGCTTTTGACTGAGGGCAGGCATTGTGCCTAATCCCTTCCACCAAGGCCAGGGAGTCGATGAATCAAGGTCTGGAGCCAAAACATGGGAAATAATTTCATGTAAGGCAAGCGGTTCAGCCTTGGAAACCGAAGCAGAAGATTGCTTTGACATTTTACTTTTGTGGATAATAGTTATATTGACGCTGATTTGCTTGCTGATTTTCCTGCGTATCTACTTCTGAAGATTGATTACCTAGATAACGATTCTTGTCTGGAATAATGGGGACAGAGCCACTATTTTGATTGATAAATACAAGGTAATTCCCCCGAATCCAACCTTCAACATAGGGAGGATTATTAAACCTAACTCGGTACCAAGAAATCTGCTGATTGCTGGCCATTTGTTGAAGAATCGTCACCTGATCCCCAGATAGCCCGTACCCCAGTCGAGTAAGTTTTGGGTCGGGTTTAGGGTAAAGAGAAATCTCGACGTTTGGCGAGGAAGCAGTGAGGACTGCCAGGCGATCGCTGCCTTGATTACTTTGATTTTCCCCCCCTAAAGCGAGAGAAGTAAACGCCAAAGAACTCGCTAGAGTAATTGTGATCGCCAAAAAGAATCCGAGAATTTTTTTAAGCATTACTCCTCGCCGTCGGATGGGATCGGTTTTAACAAGGGAGTTTTGGCAACTCTCTCCATCTGAAACTTTTAGCCAAAATTTGTAATCGCCCCAACTGTATACAAAATACTGTATGCAGTTTTGTATATGGAATTACATTTCCTTGGGAAGATATCCCCTAAAGTCAAAACATCATCTATCCCAAGAGCTTGAGGGGAGAGTAAAAAAGCATATGACAGTAAACACCGTGGAAAAGCCAGAATTAGCCAAAAATCCTATTTTTCTGGTGGCTCCTTTCTTCTTTCTGGGTACTGCCATGGTGGTGATGAAGTTTATCATCCCCAACACCACCCCCTTATTCCTGGCGGCTTTTCGCTTATTACCTGCGGGGTTAATTATCCTGATAGGAGCGGCCTACTATCAGCTACCACAGCCGAAAACCCTAAAAGCTTGGCTCTGGATTGGACTATTTGCTTTGGTAGATGGCGCGATGTTTCAAGGCTTTCTAACAGCAGGATTAGTAAATACAGGCGCAGGAATCGGTGCCGTTTTGATTGATGCCCAGCCTCTCGTTGTGGCTTTACTCTCGCGGTGGTTGTTTGCTGAAATGATCGGTGTTTGGGGTTGGATCGGCTTAACCATTGGAATTCTTGGCATTTGTCTTTGCGGTTTACCCGAAAACTGGATTTACGGCCTACTAAACCAAGGCATTTCGATCTCAGATTTACTTCAAAGTGGCGGGCAATTAAGCCTGAGTGGGATCTTGGAAAGTGGCGAGCTATTAATGCTTCTAGCGGCCCTCTCGATGTCTTTTGGAACTATCATCGTACGCTACGTCAAAGAACATGCAGATCCCATTGTGGCGACTGGT
>JAYKJI010000103.1:0-10940 GCA_035285405.1 Snowella sp.
ACTTTTTCATCGTGATTCCGTCCAATTCCATGTGGAGCATTTTCTTGATTACCCCCTGAACGGTTACAACTGATGACAGCTTAGTTATTGTTATGATCCTGTTTTTCACACAGTTAAGGGAAGAGCCCCATTCTTAATAGTGTGATAAGAGCCACAATGGGGGCAAGAGGGTTGAGGATTAATTTCTACAGGAGAATATTTGTCTGACAATTGCTGTTCTACAGTCAATTGAGTGAACAGGAAAAAGAAGAGTGCAAAAAGGGGAGTCATAAAAACGTTGATTGAGGGGCTAGATTTGACAAATATTTATATTAGTTGATATTCTACAGGAGCTTTGCTCTATATGCTTTTTAGACCACCACTACTATCGAATTACTACCGGATTATTTTCATGCTCGCTTGGGCTTTATAATAGCAGCATTTAATCTTTTAGTGCATTTGTATGGCCTTGCGCCTGACGAGAAGGAACGTCTCCATCTTTCCATTGCTGAGTTTAGTCTTTAGCTCTCGTTCAACTAGCACCATTGGTTGATTATCAGTATTATCAAAATTTTGGTATTCCGATTGGTTCTGGCGACGTGGAGTCGAGAATTAAGCAAGTAGGAGCTAGAGTTAAATTATCGGGAGCCCGTTGGCATCGGCGCAATACGTCTTGTATTCTGAGACTACAGTGTGCTTATCTCAATCACTTTCCTCTTTTGAGTGTCAGTATATCATCTTAACTGGGATGCACCCCACGGACAATTCAAAGTAGGCAAAGTGCCTCCACCAGTGGAACGCGGCAGTTGCCGATCGCGTCGGGATAAGACTGATGTGGCTTGCTGTAAAGGCATCTGATTGGGTAGGAAGCTGACGCTGTTTACTTTTGTATCAGCGATGGACGGTTCACATGACTGAAATTCCGACTAACCAAACCAACTTAGTAATTTTAGGAGCGTTATCAATGACGGAAACTGCTGAAGCTACCATCTCTAATAATTTTCTGGGAATTAACCCCGAAGAAATCAACAAAAAACTGGTCTCCTGGGGAGTTTCTCTGGATGAAATTGTCCAAAAACTTGCTTCCCTCGGACTCCCTGGCATTGTTTTCATCATTGCCGTTGCCGCATCTAGTGCCACTGCCTATCCCACAATTTACGCACTCTTTGGATTAGGTGGTCCTCTCGGTCTAGTGGGTGGACTAGGGGTCTTAGGGATTTCTACTATTATTGGTGATCTGGTGACGGGTTACGGCATTGAGGCTCTGCTTAAAGCAGTCTATCTCAAGCGTCGTGAAACAGAAACCCAAGAATATCTGATTAAGGAAGTGGACGGTTTACCCATTTCTCAAGTTCTCAAACTTAACCTTAAAAATGCCATTGAGGTGGAGATTGCTGCCGATGAACCTGTTACTCCCAGGGAAGTTGAAATTGCTGAGGAGTAGTTTCAGCTAGACAGTCAGCCTTTGGTGTTGATGATTTAGATTTTACGAAACTATCAGATTCATTGCAATTTGTGACGATAACAAAATACCGCAAAAAGTCTTGTTTCTACTTGACCTATTGCGGTAAATGTTTTTTGCTTAGGTTAATCAAACGTTACTTTAATGACTAAAGTTCTCTTAATTAACTATCTTCAGTTCTCTTAATTAACTATCTTCCCAGTCAGAAGGCCATTTCCAAGTCCAAACGGGAGCGGGTTCAGAATCGGGGGACTCAGGTGTCGGAGCTTCTTCTTGATCTACGGACAAAAAACGAGCGAAGAAGGGGATTGCTTTAGTTTGCTGGGTGTTGGGATAAGCCATAGTTATTCCTCTTAGGTTCTGAGTAACAGCTTTAAAAACATAAACTGCTAGTAGCATATCATATTCGTCTTAAATTACCAGTCTTGAATTTTGTGTTTTTGCTTTTTTATGAGTTGAGTAGTATTTTGGCGATCGCCTGGGAAATGGGAAAATGAGGCGGGTAAAGTTCTAGCCAGAAAAACTCGCCAACGGGATTAATTTCTAAAAAAATGTAACGTTGATCGGGCGTGACGATCATATCAATCGCGCCATAGTTGAGACCAAAATATGCCATTAGTTCAAGTAATTGTTTTTCAATGGTTTGTGGTAAATCGTAAGCTTGCCATTGTTGATGGAGTGCTCGTCCCTCTTTTCGCCAATCGTAGATAGCTCCGTCTAATTGTTGGGAGTCGATCGCTGCGGTGAATATCTGTTTGCCCACGATGGTTATTCGCAATTCCAAAGCTTTAGGAATGTTTTCCTGAAAAGTCATGGGGCAAAATTGTAAACCTTGTAAATTATCTAGGTCTTCCTCGGTGACAGGGCTAGTAAAAACAACCATTTCCTCTTTATTTTCTCCATAAATCGCAAATTGAGAAAGCATTTTAGTCACAATTCCAGTTGTTTGACAGTTTTGAGCAAATTGCTTAACGGCTTCTGGATGATTAGAGGTTAAAGTACGAGGAATTAATAAACCTAATTGTCGCGCTACTTGTAATTGTAAATTTTTATGATTAGTGCGATCTACATTAGTAATTGGGTCAAGATGAAAACCAGGTAAACTGGCTATCATGCCTCGAATACTTAGCCGACATTCTTTCAGAGAAACTTCTCGAAACTGGCTATCCATACTATCGGGTAATTTCTGTCCGTGTCTCATGCGCCGATACCAGATAGAGGAAACTTCGGATAGCTCTAATTTTTGTTCTCCATCGGTAATAGTTCCAGCTTTTTGATCGCCTGAGTAAAGATCAATTTTGACTTCTGTGGGGAAGCGATCAGTATCTAAACGAAAAGCTTTTTTGCCCATCGTTTCTAGGGCTTTGATTACTAGAGGAATACTTTCATTGTCATGGCTAAAGGTAACAATTAAAACGGTCATAAATTTCCTTAAAATTAATACTTCTTAGTTACAAATTTGGCAACTCTCAAATAGGATTTTGTTTTGATTTTTAGCAGACCAAAAAATTAGCGATCGCCGTAGAAATAGGCAAATCCAAATCCCGTTCTAACATTCCCCACTCACCAACGGGATTAACTTCTAAAAAAACATATTCTCCCGATGGTGTTAAAATAAAATCAAACGCACCAAAATTCAATCCTAAATTGATCATAAAAACCTGGAGTTGTTTAATTAATGAATCAGGTAAAGTGTGATGTTGCCAAGCTCCTAAATTGATGCCGGGTCTTCGCCAATCTACGGTTGAATGATTATATTGAGAAGAGTCTAAAGCCCCCACAAATGCCTGCCCATTAACCATTACAATTCTTAATTCTAATTGTTTAGGAATTTCGGCTTGAAAAACCATGGGACAATAACGCAAAGATTCTGCTCCTTTGAGGTCTTCTGCTGTCACCCTACTGGTATAAAGAAAAAGTTCAGGTGATTCCATACTGTGGGCGATCGCCGTTAACAATTTACTCACCATTTTTCCTTGAACCTGGGAAAAAAATTCCCTGGCAGAATCAGGATTATTAGTCACTAAGGTCGGGGGAATAATTAAACCAACTTCTGAGGCTAAACGTAGCTGTAATAACTTATTTTTTGCTGTCTCAATCTGAGCTAAATTATCCAACCAACGGGCTAACCTCAAACTATCCCAAAAACCTGCTAAAGTCGTTTGGGATTCTCGCACGCAAGCCTCTCGAAACTGAGGTTCTAAGTCCGCCCTTAGTTCAGGTTGCCAAATGCGTCTTGTCCAAACGGATTTAATCTGTTTACTATTAATAGATTGATGCTTATAAGTTAATTGGTGAAAAGTTTTTTTACCATCAAATTGGGCGGTTAATTGAACCTCTAAGGGAAATTTATCCGTATCTAAGCGAAAAGGTATGGCTCCTTGTTTTTCTATGGCTTCAGCTACGCGGTCAATGGTAAAAAAATCGCCGCTATGGGTCAATAATAAAACAGTGTTAGGCGATTCTTTCATAAATGTTGAGTGTGATCAAGATTACAAGTTTTCCAACAGGTCAAGAAGTATAGCAATTCTAAATGATTTGTGAATAGGCAAGGGGCTTAAGCTCCTTGTTATTAGGCTCCTGGTATTTACGTTTCAAATATAATGGCGATAGGAGGTCAAAAATGAGTTAAAATTTTATACTCTAACCCATTTTAGAGCGTTTGGGTCTTTATCGTAACGATAATTATAACCATCGTTAGCAGTAATGGTTTTACCCAAACTGGCTCGATTGCGAACACTACCTAAAGAATAATTAGTGAGTTCCTGCATTTGTTTGTGGGACAAACCTACTGTTATTTCCGAGGATGCTTTAACCTCTAGTTGATACTCAGTTTTAAAATTAGATAGAGTCTCTATTTTTGCCTCCTGGAAATTTTCTGAATTTGTTGATATGACTTCTACAGTATTAACTTTTTTTTGCTGATAATCTGCTACCGTTGATAGCTGCCAATGGGAATTTTCGGTTAACTCTAAGACCCATTGATGATAATTAAACAAACTTTCCCGATGACCTACGCTAATAAAAGTGGTTTCAGTTTCTTGTAATTGCTGATATAAACTGGCTTCATTCGGCAAATCTAAGGCACTGGTTGCCTCATCTAAAATGGTAAAGGTAGGGCGAGTAATCAATAGTCGGGCAAAGGCTAATCTTTGCTGTTCTCCAAGGGATAAAACCTGTTCCCAATTAACTTCTTTATCCAAGCTATTTTTGTCAGTTAATAAGTGTTGGAGATTGACTTTTTGAAGGATAATTTCTAATTCACGATCGCTGATTTGATCATTTGCTTGGGGATAAAGTAATTGCTCGCGTAAAGTGCCAAGAATAATATAAGGACGTTGGGGTAAAAACAACATTTCGGCCAAAGGAGGACGCACTAAACGACCACTACCCGCCTTCCATAAACCCGCGATCGCCCGCAATAAAGAACTTTTTCCCCTGCCACTGGAACCAATAATTAATAGGCTTTCTCCCAATGGTACAGAAACCGATAAATTCTCCACGATCACCCTTTGATAATCGGGAGTTTGTAGGGTAAAATTCTCAAAAGCCAAACGATTATCTTCCAAGGTTATAATGCGACTTAGGTTTTTAGGTTCCTCACTTGCAACTTTTAAAGCATCGGCAAAAGCGGCTAACCGTTCAATATAATTCGAGACCTTACCCGATGTTCCCCATTCATTAATTAATTGTCCCAAGGCATTGGAAAAAAGAAAACAACATAAACTGGCTTGACTGATTTCCCCATAATCAATTTCGTTTTGAATAAACATGGGTGTCAAAATAAACATGGAAAAGACGCTAATAGCTGACTGATAACCCCGATTAAAAAGATTATTAAAGCGTTCCCAATCAATCAGTTTTTCTGAATTTTCGATAACCCGTTCAAAACGACGTTCAATAATTTTTGCTTCCTGCTCTTCTCCCTGAAAAAAAGCAATTGACTCTGCATGGTTACGCACATGGGTTAAAGCATAACTATAATCTGCCTTATAATTAAGTTCGGATTGATTAATTTTGTTTAATTCCTGGGTTAGATAAATCGCCACTAAATTTCCTGCGATCGTATAGATTACTAAATAAACAGCAATTTGCTGGGAAATTGTCCAAAGAATAATTGAAAAAGTAATCATTTGTAACCCTTTTTCAACCAAGGTAATTAAAAACCTTAAGGTCAAAGTTGTAATTGGCTCAATCTCTTTAGATAATCTTTGATCAGGATTCTTTAAATCTGAGGTAAAATCAATGTTATAATAGGCGCGATCATTGAGATATTTTCTAACCGTTTGTGTACTTAGCCATTTATACCAATCTAAAGCTACTTTACGACGAATAAATTGAGAAAAAGCAAATAACCCTGTTACAACCACAATCAACAAGCTAGACAACCATAGAGTGTTGAGATATTTGGAAAGGTCTCTATCTCCAATAACAATATCTAGTACGTAACGATTCCAATAGCTACTAAAAGCCTCCACCCCCACCGTCGCAAAAACGGTTAAAAGGATCAAGGCTGACATTCCCCAGGAAACGATAACATCCCCAAAGGCTCGTCCATTTAACTCCGTTGGATACCAATAGGGTTGAGCTACAATTTTAAGATTTTCCCAAAATTGACCAAACAATGAAAAGGGATTATTCGAGGACTTATCAGATATAATGGGGGTTTGCATAGCGAAAAAAATAGTATATTTTTAGATTCCCTGGGAGAAGAACAGCTACCATTGGAATAAACCTAACTTTCTTTCACCACTTTACGACAAAAGTCTCTGGAGGTAAAGTTTGGGAACAATATTTTGAGCTAAATAGCTGCAAATGCTGCTATAATCGAGTAAGATCAGGTAAACAAGGTATCAGTTCTAACTAACTTTAATCAATCTTTCTAAATTTTAACATCCAATTTAATCTATTTTTTAGTATAACTAACGTGATTAATCACTTTTTAATCGCTGAAAATTATTAGGATTAGGAGAAAATCAATGGCTGAACAACGATTCGTCTTAAGGTTCAACGGCATAGATGATCATATGGAATTGTCTCAAGGATTGTTCAATATTGATGATAGCATCACCATTGCATTTTGGGCAAAGGGAGAAAACAATCTAGCGACAGAAACGACGCTTTTAGAGGCTTTTAATCAGGAAAATAACCGCGTTTTACATATTACACTTCCCTGGGGTAATTCGGTCAATCCTTCTATTTTTTGGGATGCGGGTAATGAAGAAGGTTTTGATCGCATTGAAAAAAAAGTTAAGCTTAAAGATTATAATCATTGGACTCATTGGGCCTTTGTCAAAAATGCGATCGCAGGGCGAATGCTGATCTATCGTAATGGTCTTGTTTGGCATCGTGGCAACGGTCATAACCGTACTTTAACAGGTATTGAAAAAATAACCTTAGGAGCCTCTATTAAGATCTCCCATTATTGGCAAGGTTATCTTACCGAATTGTCTATTTGGAATCAAGCGCGTAGTCAAGAAGAAATCCAAAAAGATATGTATCAATATCCTCTCGGAGATGAAATTGGCTTAGTCACTTATTTATCGCTCAATGGTAGTGTAGAGGATCAAACTAGTTATAGCAATAATGGTATTCTGTCTGGAACCACTTGGCAACTGGATAGTCTCCCTCCGAAATCGTCGTTTGCCCCTAAATCAAAAACTCGAACCAACAGTCGTGCTAAAAGTAAGTCTAAAAGAGCAACAATGATTAACGAAATTTTTAACTCTATTGAAAAAGAGCAATCTGCTTTGGAAATTGATGAACCTACTGAAGCTATTAGTGCGGATGAAAATGCCGCCGAGTCGGTAAACGCTGACTTACCGATGACACCAGAGGCTCTAGTAACTAATCATCAAGAAATATTAATTTTGGCAACGCCGGAAATGATTACTGAATTGGATGAAGGGGTTGAAGTGCCTGAACAGGATTCTCAATCCGAAAACCAAGAATCTCCCATCCTAGAAAATGTAGAACCAATTATCATTGCCGAAGAAACTGCTTTTTCTGATGAAATAAATGAAATTATTGAGGAAATTTCTGATACTGCCATTCCCGAAACTGCAACGTCTGAATCTATTCCTTTGGCTAATTCAATTCAGAAAAAACGGTTAATTGTTTGTTGTGATGGTTCTTGGCAGGAGTCTGCTGGGACTTATCCCAGTAATGTGGTTAAATTTGCCCAATCTATTAAGTATATTGCTGAAGATAAAACTCCCCAAATTGTCTTTTTATCAGGGTATGGCACAACGGAAGATAATGATTTTATTAAATGTTTGGGGAATGAAACCTTTGGTTGGGGTCTTGATCGTATGATTCAAGATGCCTATCGTTTTCTTTGCATTAACTATAATCCTGAAACCGAGGATGAAATCTATTTATTAGGTTTTAGTCGGGGAGCCTATGCTGTTCGTTGTTTAGCTAGTTTGATTAATAAATGTGGATTACTAAAACGTTCTAAAATCCAACAAATCTCCGAAGCTTACCAACTCTACAGAGATCCAATCGTTCCTTCTGAGAGTGCTAAAGCGTGCAAGTTCCGTGAAGCTAATGCCCAAAAAATTGACACAGAAAAGGCATATCTTCAGTATCGTATTCCCATTAAAATGTTAGGCTGTTGGGATACAGTTGGAACTTTTGGTATTCCTGATTTAACGCCCTGGTTTCCCCTCGCTAAATTTTATCATCAAAAATACGAATTTAATGATACGAAATTAAGTCCTATTGTCCAGAATGCTTTTCATGCCGTTGCCATTGATGAAAAACGCAAAAACTTTCCTTCGACTCCGATAAAAACGAATCCCCAAAATCCTGAGCAAGTTGTTAAAGAAGTTTTATTTGCGGGGGAGCATAGCTGTATCGGTGGCGGAAAAAAAGACTATCAAGGACTTTCCGATTACCCGTTACAATGGATGATTAACCAGGCTAAAAAATTGGGATTAGAGTTTGACTCGCTGGAATCCGAAGACGAGGAATTCCAAATCAAACTAGACCCAACTATTAAGTTCGATAACAGTGTTAAAGGCTTGTCGGCTCTGGGGGGTGAAGAATGGCGATCTTTTAACACCAAAGTTGTCACGGTTCATCATAGTGTGGTGAAACGATTGAAGGCTTGTTCTGATTATCGTCCTAAAAGTCTTGAACCTTTTCTTCAGGATTTGCTCGACAATGATAAACCAACAGAGTAAGCTTACATTAATAGTTACAATTAGACTTACCATTAGCTAAATATTTGAGGTAATTTTATGGAACTTGACAACATTATTAAAAAGGTGACAGGTACGTATCTAGCTTCGGCAATTCTTGCCGTCATTGTTCTGATTGTGACCCTTGGAGAACCTTTTGTTGTCTTTATGGGGATTGGAGCGATGGGCTTGGTTGGAATCCTAGGAGATGCGATCGCCCAATATGGGATTGAGGCGGTTCTGAATGCCCTTTATACGGAGCGCAGCAAAAAAGAATCCCTAGAAACACTGTTTGCCGAAATTGATGGTTTACCTGTTACCAATGATCTGAAAATGAAAGTTAAAAAACACTTAACTGAGCAGCAAAATCAGACAGTAAATGCTGAAAAAACGGCCACTGAGCCAATATCTGAAACCCCTCAAACCGTTGTTGTTGATCATGGTTAATATAATGCTTAATAATGTATTTCCCCCTTTCAAGGAGTAACTAACTAGGCATCGGTGTCAACTTGACGCGCAACTCTTGCTAATTAAGGCTTTGAAACTACTTTGGGACACTTCACTGAGCCTTATTTCTGAATAATCGGAGCCAGAACCCTTGATTAATCGTTGATTGGTGATGGGTTACGCGATGCTAACCCATCCTACGAGCTTTATTTAATAAGGCTTTTGGCTTAAGTTGACACCAATGCTAACTAGGAAGGGGTGAACTGTTGTTAGGGTAAAAAATTTTTCTGTTCAAGATAGCCATGTTAACTAAAAATCCTCAACAGTTAATCACTTACAAAAAAATTGCTATTTATGAGCAGAGCTATCAATTGCCTGTTTTTCAAAACAGACGCTTAAAAAAATTTCAGAAAACCATCAAGGAACGTCGAAAATTAATTCAAGAAGGAATTCGCTACTATTACTATTTTGGCAAGATTGTTAAACGCAAAGAAAAAATTACTCAGCAGGAAATTTTTATAGAGATTCAGTTATTAGTTAAAGACTATAGTTTTTTAATTAATGGACTAGAAACTTATCAGGATAGTTATTATCATTTTTTACTCAAACTTAGTGATAACCTGAAAATTTTATTTTCACAAAAATATCAGGAGTTGAAAATTTTAGATTACGAACGGATTAAACTAGAAATTAAAAATAGTGATAATCAAAAAATTCTTCATCAACTTAAGCTCGAAAAACAAGAAAATTTTCGGGCAATTGTGCTATTGGGAAAAACTTCATTTTTGATGTTGGAAAAAACCAAGTTATTGGGGGAAGGTGTTAAAAAACTGGCAGAAGATACTGAAAAACAAAAACAAATTGTACAGGCAATTATTCAAGAACTTAAAATCTATGAAGAATTAAATTATTATCAACTTAAATCCCAACGAGTTCGCCAAGAAATTGCTGATCTTGCTCAAAATGCGACCAATTTTGAAACCTATTTACAGAACTATTTTGCCCCTTTTCAATTATTGATAGAAGAAGTTATTAAGGTAGATCAAGAATTTTATGCAACGGTGGGAGAAATTAAATATTTGGTAGATAATATTTTTCAACCTCAATCTGATAGATTAGAAATGGAAGATTCTGAAATAGCTGCTGAGTTTTTTCTCAATTTTATGGTGACAGGTTATGAGAAAGAAACAAGATTAAAAGATGCTTTTTTATCTTCCTCATCAGGCGATCGCCTATTGAATAAGAGTGAATGGGTAGAACAATTTATTCCCCTGGAACAAACTATCAATAAATTATCCAACTATCTAGGAGAGCAATTAGCTAATCAACAAAAATTTATACCCAAAATTATACCGAAAAAACGCTTAGAGATAATTATCTCCCAATCTAGTCAACAAAATACTCAGAAATCTTCTTCCCCAAAAATTTCTCAAAATAACCAGACTTTTCAAAATAGCTTAACTCAAGCATCGGCTGATCCTGATTACAATCAATTGCAAGATTTGCTTAAAAATCATCAGTGGCAAATGGCCGATCGCCAAACCACTAAGCTATTATTAAAAATTTTGGGTAAGACTTACTGGAATGAGGTTTATCCCGAAGATATTGCTCAGTTTCCCTGTGCAGAACTCAAAAAAATTGATCAACTTTGGCTCCATTACAGCAATGGTCATTTTGGTTTTAGTATTCAACAAACGATTTGGTCTAGCCTCGGTAGTCTGGTAGATTATGAAACGAAAAAGAAACTCGGCGATCGCCTGGGCTGGCGTAAAGAGGGTCAATGGCTCAATTATGAACAACTCAACTTTGAGCTAGAACCTTATTCCCCCCTCGGTCATTTACCCGTTCATTGGCTAATTTTTGAAGAA
>JAYKJI010000104.1:0-13682 GCA_035285405.1 Snowella sp.
CACAACTTGACATAGGACTTTTGCTACTCAGAATTATTGCAATGAAATCAATTACAACTACTTTTTCATCGTGATTCCGTCCAATTCCATGTGGAGCATTTTCTTGATTACCCCCTGAACGGTTACAGATATTGAGAGTTTAGACCTTTCATTACGTTACTGGTTAGGCTTTTCCTCTATTGATTGATTTTTTGTCTGTACTCTGTAATCATTAAAATACAATAAACAATCTTGAAGAACGCGATCACCCCAAAATAATCGAGAATATTACTGACGGAATAACGCGATCGCCGAACAATACAAACTAATTTCGGCTGAAATATTGGACTTAGCAACTAAGCCCCTACCTTAAACAAAAATAATTTAAAATTCCATATTCTCAAACAGCCTAAACTCTAAATAATAAAAAATGCCCGCCAAAGATATTTTCCATGACTGTGTAAAACGCGCCCTAATCAAAGACGGCTGGACAATTACCGATGATCCCTTAAGTCTTAAAATTGGCAAAAAAGACTTGTTTATTGATCTAGCGGCTGAAAAAATGCTGATGGCAGAAAGAGGAACAGAGAAAATCGCTGTTGAAATCAAAAGCTTTGTCGGTACATCCGAAGTCGAAGACTTAAAGAACGCGCTAGGTCAATATGTTCTTTATGAAAAAATCATCAAACGCCAACTCCTGCATAGAACTCTTTATCTTGCCATTCGAGAGACTACCTATAATACAGGGCTATTTCATTTTCCAGTGTGCAGTTTTGTGCATCTACGAGGATACGAGGTTTTAGGCTGTATGAAGACTCGTTTTTGAATGCTAAAATCCATTAAACTCGTTGCTATGATCGAGAATGAAATGACCCTGACCTATAATAACTTATTTAGTCAAGAAATTGGCCAAATACTACTCGAAGAAAACACTCTAAAATTAATTGTCTTTAATCCTGAACAAGAGGTTATTACCCAATGGATAAACTAAATCATTACCGCCAAATCATTCCTAAAATTCTTACCCCCTATAGCCAAATTATCTATAAAAATGCAGATATTGAAAATCGCCTGGCTTTCGATGTCCAGAATGATCAATATCTTGTCATTTCAGAAGACTGGCAATATAATCAACGTTACCATGATTGTCTTATTCATTTAGAAATTATTAACGGAAAAATTTGGGTACAATGTGACAATACCGAAGACGGGATCACCAAAGAATTACTAAGCGCAGGCATTGCCAAAGACGATATTGTTCTTGGCTTCCATGAACCTCAAATACGTCAATATACAGGCTTTGCTATCGCTTAAGGTTCAAATACGATCAATAAAGACCGCGATCACTTACCAATAGGAATCCTCAACCATTGCCAAAAGGCGATCGCCAACTATCAGCCTGGCTTCTTCATCAAGACTTTTGGGAGAAAATCTCCATAACCCAGGAACCATCCCGACCAGAAAAGTGTCTCCATCCTAAGCCTTTGATTGCTGTTGTTCATTAACTATCACTGCTGAATTTTCCTAGGTTTTTTGTGTTGCCAGTTTTTCTTGCCTTCTCTCCTCAGTCGTCCCTGCGTGTCCTGACTCGACTCTTTCCTTTGGCGATCGCGTTTTTTTCCCTGCTTTCCCATAACGCGATCGGACAGGCAACAACGCCTAGTTCTCTAACTTTTTTAGAATGGTGCCAAGGCAAAAAGAATCTATCCCCTGCTGCCAAAAATACGGTGGAAAAGATTCTGGCTGATATCGAGACTCAAAATTGTCAAGCTGCAAATGATAAATTAGCCCGAACTTTCGCGCTAAATCTTAGTAATCAAAACATTAGTGATCTGGCTCCCCTTGCTTCCCTTAATCACTTAACTCAACTAAACCTTTATAATAACCAAATTCAAGATTTAACTCCTCTTGCTAACCTTAAAAATCTCAATCGTTTAATTTTAGGTAATAATCGAATTTCCGATCTAAAACCTTTAAGCGGCCTAGACAAATTAACTCAACTTTATTTATTCAATAATCGTATTCAAAATCTTAGTCCTCTGAGTTCTCTTAACAGCGTGACGGTTTTGTTTTTGTCGCGCAACCAGATTGCTGATCTAAAACCTCTAAGCTCTTTGAGTAATCTATCGGAACTGAATCTCAATCACAATCTCATTTCAGATTTGAGTCCGTTAAGCTCTTTAACACAACTCCAAAGACTGAGCTTAGATAGTAATAAAATCAGTAATCTCCAACCCTTAACCGCCTTAAAAGACTTAACTAATCTATCTTTAGTCAATAATCAGATCAGAAATGTTGCTCCCCTCTATGAGCTTCCTAAGTTAGGACAAGTTCGTCTGCAACGCAATCCAATCGCCCAAAAGTTTTGCCCTCGTAACGACGAAGCTCTTTGTTTTCTTTAAAGTATTTGCCAGGGAATTTGTGATCAACATTTTTTAAGATGAGTTGTCGTCAACAAACATCCGCTAGAAAAGTTATCCCAAAAAAGTTTGATCAAAGCCTTACCATAGGTTAGGGTGACAGTTATCTAGACTTGGCACTTTTTCTTCATTCCCTGCGGTTATGTCCACCAGTCCCTTAAAGTCCCTTCTACGCCGACTCAATGCCGAGAAACGCAAATGGGGAGCCAGTGTTAGTCAGCGAACCCCCCAACGAGTCAATAGTTGGTTTAAATGGTTATCGCCTGGGCTATTTGTGAAGCGTTGGTTGTTGATTAGCTCGATTGGGCTAAGTATGACCTTTTTGGGTTTAGCCATTTGGATCAAGTTAACGCCGATCTTTCGCATTGGAGAATTTGTCTCCCAGACCTTGGAATGGTTAACCCATCTTTTCCCTAGTTATATTTCTGGCCCTGTTCTATTAGGTTTGGGGATCTTTTTTGTCCTCTGGGGTCAGAGCCGCACTGTCGGAGCGATTACCGAGGTGTTGCAGCCGGAGGGGAGTCAAGATTTAGTGGATGTTTTAATTAATCATCGCCGTCTTAACCGTGGCCCCAAGATTGTGGCGATCGGGGGTGGGACGGGACTTTCGACCTTGTTACGGGGCTTAAAACTCTACAGTTCCAATATTACAGCGATTGTCACGGTGGCGGATGATGGGGGATCTTCGGGACGGCTACGACGAGAAATTGGGGTTTTACCGCCAGGGGATATTCGTAACTGTATTGCCTCTTTAGCGGATGAGGAAAAGCTGTTAACGGAATTGTTTCAGTATCGTTTTCAGGCAGGGGATGGTTTAACAGGCCATAGTTTTGGCAATCTCTTTCTCACAGCCATGACAGAGATTACGGGAGATCTTGAACAAGCGATCGCCGCCAGTTCTAAGGTGTTAGCGATTCAGGGTAAGGTGTTACCTGCAACCCTTACGGATGTGAGACTCTGGGCTGAGTTAGAGGATGGTCGCTATATTGAAGGGGAATCTCTGATCACTGAAGCGGGGGGAAAAATTAAGCATTTTGGCTGTCATCCTCCCAATCCTCCTGCTTTACCGGCGGCTATTCGTGCGATTGAGGAAGCAGACTATATCATTATTGGGCCGGGTAGCCTCTATACCAGTGTGATCCCGAATCTGCTAGTTCCCGATATTCAAGCCGCGATCGCCGGAGCCGATGTACCCCGCATTTATATCTGCAATATTATGACCCAGTCTGGTGAAACTGAGGGTTATAGTGTTTCAGACCATCTAAAAAAAATTGATGAGATGTCGGAATATCGCCTCTTTGATGCTGTTCTAGTGCAACGAACCCCTCCTTCTCCCGCCGCGCTCAAACACTATGCTGAAGAAAATTGTCATCCTGTCTATATAGATCGCGAGGAAATTGCGGCTCTTGGTTGTCGTATTGTCATTGCCAATGTGATGCAGGAAAGTGAAACAGGACGAGTACGCCATGATCCCTTTCGACTGGCACGAGTCTTATTACGTTGGTATAGTGGTCAATAATAGGCTGAGTTTGTATTGATCTCAATTTGGCTATTCCAAACCCAAAGATCGCTCAAAGGCTTCAATCACCACATCGGAAATTTCTTTAATGCGATAACGACAGGCAAGGGTTTCCGCACAATTAAAAGTCCCCTTTTCCCAATATTTATTACTGCCAGCCCCTCCTCCACAGAGTCCAAAATAATCACAGGTTGCTTGACAGAGGTTAACCCCGGCTTGAATATCCTGGTAAATCGTTTTAAATTTTTCCGTATAACAAATCGACTCAAAACTATCCCTTAAAACATTGCCAAAAACAAAGTCGCCATACTTTTCTGTTTTTACTGATAATAATTCAGGATCAAAGGTGGTAAAGTTACCTTGATTATCAATACTAATAATCACAAAAGGTTTATTCATATCCGTATTTTTCAACCGATCTTCGGTATAGATCATGCTACAGAGAGATTCAAATTCTCGCACCTGAAATTGACCTTGACTGGCGGCTGTTAATTCCCAAAAGCGTTGAATAAAGGCCCGATAACGTTTTAAGTTATCCGCTTTATCGAGGGAAGATTGAGCATGAACCCCCTCGGTTTCTTCCATATTAAAACCCACATTGGTTAAACCCGTGTCCTTAAAAAAGTTAAATATTTCATCGGGATAATCGAGGGAATCATCGGTTAAAACAGCAATCACACTGGTGCAAATATCGTTTTTCTGGAGGTATTCTACGCCTCGCATGGCTGCCGCATGACTCCCTAGGCCGGTGCGGGTTTTACGATGAGCATCATGGATAAAGGCCGGGCCATCTATACTGACACCCACATGAATGGGATATTCCTTAAAGAGATCACACCAGTCTTGGTTAATTAAAATCGCATTGGTTTGGAAGGATAGATCAAAGCAAACTTGACGTTGATTATACTTTTGATTAGCCTGTTCAATTAAGGCAAATGCTTCTCGATACCAGGCGATCGGTGTGGTTAATGGTTCACCAGCATGCCAACAAATAGTGAAATGCTCTGTGGCAAAGGGACTGGTAAAAATTTGTTTAAAAATAGGTTCAATAAGTTCGAGAGAAAGCTGATTTTTTAAGGCGCGATCAGGTAAATAGCAATAGTTACAATCTAGATTACAAAAAGAAGTCGGTTGAATCACCACCAGCGTAATCGGGCCAAACTGAGAAATATCAAGGGTCTGAGAATTTTCTTTATTTTGATCAGTAATAATCATTATTGAGTATTCAAAAAAGTTTATTAAAATCTACGATTATTGATAAGTTAAAAACGGAAGAAATTGGATTACTTTTGTAAAATTCTCTTCCGCCTTAATATTAACGACGATTGATAAAACTGCCGCCATCTCCCCAACCATTACGCCAGGGATTCACATTAACAAACCCACCACCTCCGCTTACATTGCCCCAACCGGGCCCACGAGTATTGACAAAGCCACCACCACGAGCATTGCCCCATCCAACAGCCAGTTCTAAATTCAGAGGATGACTATCAGTTTGGGGAAGTTGAGTTTCTCTCGTTTTAAGAACGTTAGCAATCCGTTCTAGGCGAGCTTCTACTGTGGGCTGTGATGCCTGATTAGGTTGAGAGGAAACGGAAGAAACTGTCGCTTCAGCAGCAGATAGATTAAGGGTTGCGATCGCGACTAGGAATGCTGCCCAGCCAATTTTGGTCGTAATGTTCATAAAATTGTTATTGAAGTTTGCAGAGAGGAAGTTCTGATAGATTTCGGAGATAAAGTGATTTTTGCTCAATTCTTTACCTCCAAACAATTAACATTTAGGCAATGTTTTTTTTCTTAGTAACGATTAAAAAAGCCGCCCCCATTCCGCCAGCCCCCCCCATTACCCCAACCACCATTGGGCCAGGAACGGTTCAGAAAACCACCGCCATCGCCCCAGCCATTTCGCCAGGCAGGACGATTTAAGTTCACAAAACTACCGCCACCCCGAAGATTTCCCCAGCCCAGGGCGATCGCATCCGAGGGAATTTGGGATTCTGTCCCAGGGAGTTGACTCGCTTTTGCTTTTAAGGTCGAAGAAATCCGATTCAGGCGATCTTGCACTGATCCCGTTTGCGATCTGTTGACGTTGGCGGGGGATGTCTCTTGAGTGGCGTTTTGACTGGCTTGAAGATCATAATTCTTAGCCTCAGCAGGGGGAAGCTGAAAAGCCGATAGGGCAACCAAAAAAGCAGCCCAGCCCATTTTGGTAGAAAGATTCACAATCGTCTCCTGTTAAATCTGAAATAGTTAAGCATGATTACTGTGCGGGAGGAATTTGTTCGTGGGTAATCAGCGTGTAATTAAAGAAATCACGAACATCCTGGGGATCAACATTGACAATGCCATCGGGGCCAATCCAACGGTTTACCATCTCGGTGGGGCCTTTATCGCCGGCTAAGTAACCTTCCATAAACTTCACAATGGTGTAATTAACTAAGTGAAGAAAACTCGGATCATACTGGGGAAGCATACAAGCAACACCATAGCGAGCGTAGGGCGACTTCGGAACTAGTTGAGTATCATCAAAAGAAACTTTTTGACGTAAACCATCAAGTAAGATACTGTCCCCAGCTACCCCATCTACTTTCCCTGCCTTCAGAGCCAGTACACCTTCTTCTAGACTCTTGACTGGAACCAGTTCTGCTTGAGGTTGGGCTAATTTAATCGCTTTTTCATAGATCGTTTTAGGGACAACGGCAATGCGTTTACCGACGAGGGACTCCGCAGAACCCAGGGAACTGCCTTTGGGAATGAGCAGACGAACGCCCGTTACACTATAGCTGACCGAAAAATCCACGTATTCATCTCTTTTCCAAGTAAAAGCGGTATCACAGGAGAGATCAATTTCCCTGGTTAATAATTTAGGAATACGCTCCGTAATATCTCCCGCTTCTACTACCTGTAAAGTCACTGTTTTGCCCAGTTTCTTCTCTAGTTCTTCTTTAATGAGATTAATAACACTCATGGAGTAGCCATCTAGTTCCCCTTTTTCATTGACATAGGAATAGGGAATGTTATCAAGATTTGCCCCCACCGTCAGAACTCCCGTTCGTGCGACTTTTTCGATCACTGTTTCAGCAAAACTGGCTTTAGCACCTGCCAGTAGTAACAGAAAACTTAAGAGAGGAATAGTAAGCTGTTTGAACATTAGGTCTTCTCAAAAACGTTTTCAGTTTAGTTTAATGCCAGATTTGAACTTTTACACTCATTTTCTCGGAATTTGTTCGTTAGAAAGGGATTGGCCGCATCTTTAGCAAGCATTTGAGCAATAATGAAATTCAACGGGATTTTAAAACCTGACGAAATTTGACTTAAATTGGACAGAGGAGATCGTAATGCGACGATTAGCACTGCTGAGTGTATCAGATAAAACCGGCTTAATTGAGTTAGCCCAGCAATTAGTTCAGGAATTTCAGTTTGACCTGATCAGCAGTGGAGGAACCGCTAAAGCACTTCAATCGGCTGGTTTACCAGTCACCAAGGTCAGCGACTATACGGGTTCCCCAGAAATCCTCGGTGGCCGGGTTAAGACCCTTCATCCCAAGATTCATGGGGGCATTTTGGCTCGTCGTGATTTACCCGAACATTTAGCGGATTTAGAAAGGCAGGATATTCGTCCTCTGGATTTAGTGGTAGTCAATCTCTATCCCTTTGAACAAACCATTGCTAAACCGGATGTGACGATGATAGAAGCGGTGGAGCAGATTGATATTGGTGGCCCGGCCATGATTCGAGCAACGGCTAAAAACTTTGCCCATACAGTCATCCTATCGAATCCTAGTCAATATTCCGACTATTTGCAGGTATTACGAGAACAGGGAGAAATTCCCCTAACTTTACGTCAAAGACTGGCGGGCGCGGCCTTTGCTCTGACTCAATCCTACGATCGCGCGATCGCCGCTTATTTTGCGAATTTAGAGAATCAGTCTGTCCCCACTTTTGAGCTAACTGGAACCGTTCTCCAGACCCTACGGTACGGCGAAAATCCTCATCAAAGTGCTACCTGGTATCAAACGGGTTGTCAAGCCACCGGCTGGGCCGGTGCTGAAAAATTACAGGGCAAGGAATTAAGTTATAACAACTTGGTCGATCTTGAAGCTGCCCGCCGTTTGATTACGGAATTTGATGCGACGGAACCGGCCGCGGCCATTCTTAAGCATACGAATCCCTGTGGTGTGGCTTTGGGAGATACCTTGGCCCAGGCCTATGAAAAGGCCTGGCAGGCGGATTCGGTCTCGGCCTTTGGGGGCATTGTGGCCTTGAATCAAACGATTGATGGGGAAACAGCCCAGGCTTTAACCCAAACTTTTTTAGAATGTATCGTTGCCCCTGGTTGCAGTGAAGAAGCTCAAGCCATTTTAGGGAAAAAGTCTAATTTGCGTCTCTTGATTTTGCCGGATTTAACGACCGGGCCAGCCCAAACAGTTAAGGCGATCGCCGGTGGTTTCCTGACCCAAGCCTCTGATGATAGGGTAGAAAATCCCAACGACTGGCAAGTTGTCACCGAAAAACAGCCCACTCCTGAGCAGTTAGCAGAATTACTCTTTGCATGGAAAGTCTCAAAACACGTCAAATCCAATGCGATCGTGGTCACTAAAAATCTCAGGACTTTGGGCGTGGGGGCCGGACAAATGAATCGGGTCGGTTCCGTGGAAATTGCCCTTAAACAGGCCGGGGAAGAATCCCAGGGAGCTTTTCTGGCCAGCGATGGCTTCTTTCCCTTTGATGATTCGGTTAAAACCGCAGCCGCAGCCGGTATAACGGCGATCGTTCAACCAGGAGGGTCATTGCGAGACAAAGATTCCATTGCTGCTGCCAATGAATTAGGTTTAGTCATGGTGTTCACTGGAGTCCGTCATTTTCTCCATTAAATTAGGCTTCAATCAAGAATTGTCTGACAACCAACTTATCCCACCTTGAATTTCCTGGTCTTTCCAGCTTAAATGAATCCAGTTTTGCGATCAGAAAAAACACGATAATCTGGGGTGATTAATCAAAGCTTAACCATCAATAAAATTTTGGTTAATAAAAGATTAACTCACCTCAACCGCCTGAGATCTAAGGACTTCTAGCTACTTGAAGCTGATAAGAACTTATCCCAAAAGACGATGAAGCCCCTTGAATTTTAAGCAGAACCCAGTATAATCTTAGTGGGATGTTTTACTTTATCCAGACGCAAGTTAACTCAATCATACAACTGTTCATTGAAATGTGTTATTGGACACATACGGACTTGTAATGGATCTAGTAAATATGCCAAGCTAAGATTGTCTAATAGGTGTGAGGATCGAAATGATGAAAAAAGTACTATGGCAGACCGCCAAAGTGATACCAGTGGTGCTAGGAGCTTCTTTCTTAGCCAGCCAAGGGGCAATGGCTGCTCCTGAAGATAATGTCAATGTATCTCAAACACAAAATCTTGCAACTCCGACCCAAGAAGTTGCTCCCGCAGCGATGCCAGTCTTGGCAACTCAAGCTGATGCTCTAGAGTTAATTCATCGTCGTCAGAATTTAAAAACTTTTAATGCTGCTCCCAATGGCGAGCAGGGAATGTCTCAAGTAACCAGCGTTTCTGAACTACGAGACGTACAACCCACCGAGTGGGCCTATGAAGCTTTAAAAAGTTTAGTAGAACGTTATGGTTGTATTGTCGGTTATCCAGACCGTACCTTCCGGGGGAATCGTGCCCTCTCGCGTTGGGAATTTGCCGCCGGTCTAAATGCTTGTATGAACGTCATGGAGCGTTTATTACAAGAGAACGTAGCAGTCATTCGAGAAGATATCGACAAACTCAAAGCCCTTGCCCAACAATTTGAACAGGAATTAGCGGCCCTAGGAGCACGGGTGGATAACCTCGAAGCTCGGACTTCTTACCTTGAAGATCATCAATTCTCGACTACAACTAAGTTAAACGCCAATGTCATTGTTGCTGTTACCGATCAATTTGGTAATGATAAGGCCCTAAACTGGCGACAGCAGAATGCTTTTAACAATAACCAAGCGGCTGGGCGTAATCCCAAGAAAACGCCGGTTGATGAAAATACCACCCTCAGCGATCGCGTTCGTCTTAACTTTGATACCAGTTTTACGGGTAAAGACCGACTGCGTACCCGACTTGAAGCCGGAAATGTGCCTAACCTTGCCGGGGCAACGGGAACCAATATGGCCCGTCTTGGCTTTGATACTACCAGTTATACAGGTTCAGTCGGCAGTCCCAACCCCAACAGTGTTAACATCAACAAACTGTTCTACCGTACTCCTGTCGCGAATAATCTCGTTGTCCATGTCGGTGCTGTCGGCTTAGATTTAGATGATGTCTTCGATGTCCATAACCCCTACTTGTCCAGTAGTGAATTGGGTTCATTAAGTCGTTATGGACGTTATAATCCTTTACTCTATCGTGGGCCCCAAGGTGCCGGTGCGGCATTTCAGTATAAGTTCAGTAAAGATTTAGCTTTGACAGCGGCTTACCTAGCGGATTCTAGCAACCTATCTTCTAGCTTAGGGGGGTCTTCCCGTGTAGGTAATCCAGATAATGGCAATGGTCTGTTTAACGGCCAGTTTAGTACTGGAACCCAATTAGATTGGAATATTACTGATACTCTCGGTATTGGCGTTGCCTATCTCCACTCCTATTTCCGGGGTGCCTCTGCCGCTGACTATACCTCTGGACAGACAATCGACCTAGTGAGTGGGACGGGTAGTGCTGTCGCCCGTGATCCCTTCTTTGGCGCACCGACGGTTCGCGATAGCTATGGTGCCTCTGCCAACTGGCGTATTTCCGATAACATGAACCTTTCTGCCACAGGGGCTTATGCTTTTGCCTATGCAACAGGTTTAGACCGGAATGAAGTGGCTCGTAATGGTTATGGTGCTGATCTGTGGACATGGAATGCCGCTTTGTCTTTCTTAGACTTAGGCACCCAGGGAGCCGTTTTATCCATTGGTGGTGGTTTAATGCCCTATGCTCCTACTGTCACCAACCGTCCGGGTGATCCCATTAACAACGATCGCAATGCCCCCTATCAGATTGAAACTCAGTACAGATATCCAGTCACCAAGAATATTACCCTAACGCCTGGTTTCTATGTCATCTTTAACCCAGAAGCCAATGGTAATAACTCTAGTATCTGGGTTGGTACTCTGCGGACAACCTTTGTGTTCTAAAACGCTGTGATTAGTTGTATATCACTCGCTAGATTTTTCTTTAAGGAAGATCCGGCGAGTTTTTTTATCTGGAGCAATTCAAGGCGATCTCGTTGCAGTCCATAATGAAGAATAGAGTTAGCCTTTTGATCCCCCAAGAACCTATGACCACTGTTCTCGCCTCCGAAAATCCACTGTTGATCGGGCAAGGATTACCTCCCTTTGATCGCATTGAAACGATTCATGTTGTTCCGGCGATGACACAATTGCTGACCGAGTTGGAACAAAGGCTATCCGACTTGGAAGTTTCAGTTACCCCGACTTGGCAAGGACTGGTAGAACCGCTTACTCAACTAGAGGAACGATTAACCTGGTCTTGGGGCATAATTGGCCATTTGATGGGAGTCAAAAATAGCCCCGAACTGCGAGAAGCCTATGAGACGATTCAGCCTCAAGTTATACAATTTATCAATCGTCTTGGCCAAAGTCAGGTTTTATATCAAGCTTTCCAATCTTTACAAGCTGGGGATAGCTGGTCAACCTTGGCTCCGGCTCAACAGCGTATTGTTGCCACCAATATTCGGGAAGCGGAATTGTCTGGCGTAGGATTACAAGGGGAAAAGCGAGAACGATTTAATGCGATCCAGTTAGAGTTAGCAGAACTTTCGACTAAGTTTTCTAATCATTTGCTAGATGCAACCCGTGCTTTTGAGTTGAAATTAACTCAACCGGAAGAAGTAGCCGGTTTACCAGAAAGTGTCCTAAGTTTGGCTGCCCAAACAGCGAGAGCCAAGGGGGAAGAGGGGGCAACATCGGAAAATGGCCCCTGGATTATTACTCTCGACTATCCTAGTTATTTACCTTTTATGAAATACAGCCGCGATCGCGGTTTACGGGAAAAACTTTATAAGGCCTTTATCAGTCGGGCTTCCCAGGGAGAGCTTGATAATAATCCTCTGATTGAACGGATTTTGACATTGCGTCAGGAATTGGCTCAACTTTTGGGGTATCAAACCTATGCGGAAGTGAGTTTAGCTCGTAAAATGGCCCCCAGTGTAGCGGCGGTAGAAAAGCTGTTAGAAGAATTACGTCAAGCCAGTTACCAAGCGGCCCAACAGGATTTAGAGATACTTAAAAACTTTGCCCAGCAACCCGATCTCAAACATTGGGATATTACCTATTGGTCAGAACGACAACGGGAAGCAAAATTTGACTTAAATGCTGAAGAATTGCGCCCTTACTTTCCTTTACCTCAAGTTTTAGAGGGATTGTTCCGTTTAGCGCGACGAATTTTTGCTGTCACCATTAGCCCGGCATCGGAAGCTGTTCCCGTTTGGCATCCTGATGTACAGTATTTTCAGGTGGCGAATGAAACCGGAGAGGTTATTGCCCATTTTTATCTCGATCCCTACAGTCGGCCGGCTGAGAAACGGGGAGGAGCCTGGATGGGGGATTGTATTAATCGGGCTAAGGTAGAAGAGCAAGGTCAAATTCATCTCCGCTTACCCGTTGCCTATCTGATTTGTAATCAAACGCCTCCTGTCAATGGCAATCCCAGCTTAATGACTTTTGATGAGGTGACAACCCTTTTCCATGAGTTTGGGCATGGTATTCATCATATGCTGACCCAGGTCGATTATCCAGGGGCAGCCGGTATTCAAAATGTGGAGTGGGATGCGGTAGAGTTACCGAGCCAATTTATGGAAAATTGGTGTTATGACCGGGCAACTTTGTTCAGTATGGCTAAACATTATGAAACGGGAGAAACTTTACCTGAAGCGGATTATCAAAAGCTTTTAGCTGCCCGAAATTATCAGAGTGGTTCGGCTATGCTCCGTCAAATTCATCTCAGTTTATTGGATTTAGAATTACACCATCGCTATCAACCCCAGGGGCTAGAGACAGTTCAACAAATCCGCGATCGCCTGGCTAAAACAACGATGATTATGACACCCTTACCGGAAGATAATTTCCTGTGTTCCTTTGGCCATATTTTTGCGGGTGGTTATGCGGCGGGTTACTACAGTTATAAATGGGCTGAAGTGCTTAGTGCTGATGCTTTTGCTGCTTTTGAGGAAGTCGGTTTGGACAATGAGAAGGCTGTGCAAGCAACTGGTAAACGTTTTCGGGATACGGTGTTAGCGTTGGGAGGCAGTATTCACCCGATGGATATTTTTAAAACTTTTCGCGGTCGAGAACCTGAAACGGAAGCCCTTTTAAGGCATAACGGTTTATTGGCTACGGTCTAGTTTTTTGTCTAGGCGATCGCCTTACTTTGCAAGAAGAAGAAAACAGCGATCGCCTTCCAATAAATGTTCTCAGGCAAATGTTTAACAAGCTCAATTGCTGCTTTTGTAGTTTTAGTCTACAAGTAAGTTGACCGAAAGAGATAGTGATACCAAATCCGTTTCTCAAAACCCTCTTTTAGTCTTTTGACTCAAACCCTCGTGTTGCCAAGCTTTTATGTCGTAAATTCTATCTTGATTGTAAGTAATCGTTCAGGGGGACAAAAGGTGATAATCTAAAAGTTATGCAAGAAAACCACCTACTAGAGACAAATGAAATTGACGAAAATGATTGGGATAAAACCCCAGTCAGCGTCAAAAACTTGGTGT
>JAYKJI010000105.1:0-4419 GCA_035285405.1 Snowella sp.
TGAATTATTATCAGATTCCACAGCTAAAGTTGACCGTACCACCAAACGGGAGCTGTATGCTGAAAGGTTCCACACCCCAGAATATTTCTATTTCTCACCAGATACCCTAGAATTTGCCGGATTTAAATTGGATTATAACCAATATATTCCCCTAACCCCCAATGACCAGGGCTGGTTCTGGAGCGAATCCCTCGGTTTCTTTTTGGGTATCCACAGCGGTCAATTGCGTTATTTTTCCCTGGAAGGAAGAATGATACCCACCCCGGAGGAAGCGGCTAAGGATGAAATCCTCAAAGCAAACCGGGCCGTTGCCAGAGCCGAGCGGGAAACTCTACGGGCCGAGCAGGAAACTCTACGGGCTGAGCGCCTAGCGACTAAGCTAAGAGAATTGGGCATCGATCCTGATGAAAGCTAAGCAGAAAGGATGATGAGGCCCTCAGTAGTGACCAAATCCTCGCCATTCTCTGAGAGTACCAAGACTATCCCTGAGTTCGCCTTGTCTCGCCGCCCCAGCGCCTCGGACTGGGAGGCCATTATCGCCATTAGTTGACCAGGCAAAGGGAACTCACATCGTTATTCTGTCCTGTGATAATGCCCTGCATCCCCAATTGATTAACAAGGTTGTCAGTACCACGCTTGATTAGTTCAAGAAATCATTGTAAGTCGTGAATCTAAATCTGCAAACTTACAACCAAATACCAAATTTAAATTGATACATCATGAACACTAATTTATACAACTTAAATAAGTGGAGAAAACAAAATATTTCTTATTATAGAAATACTGAAGACCTTTTTTGTTTTTTTGTCCAGCCAAACACTAACGTGTTAGAAGTTGGTTCAGGATTAGGGGATTTACTGAATGCTGTCTGCCCCCGATACGGACTAGGAATTGACGTTAATACTCAAGCTGTGGAGCTAGCAAGGCAAAAGTTCCCTAATTTGTGTTTTGAAGTTGAAGATGCAAAGTTTTTCCATAGTAGCCATTTTTTTGATTATATTCTGTTGGCAAACACGATTAGTTATATCGATGATATTCAGGCAGTCTTTCTGAAGCTACACAAAGTCTGTCAACCCTCGACCAAAATTATCTTAACCTTCCATAATCCAGCTTGGGAACCCATTCTTAAAATCGCCACTCTTCTCAAACAGAGAATGCCGATAAAAAGCTTGAACTGGCTAAGTTACGAAGATATCGAAAACCTTCTAATATTAGAAGACTTTGAAATTGTTTGTCATAACAAACAGATGTTGTTTCCCCGTCAGGTTCCCTTGTTATTTTGGTTACTTAATAAAGTTTTAGCGCCTCTGCCGCTAATCAACAATCTCTGTCTGACCGAACAAATTATTGCTCGGGTTAAACCTAACATAGTTGAGGGACAACAAAAGATTCAAAACTTGACTTGTTCTGTAATTGTTCCGGCACGTAATGAAGCTGGTAATATAGAGAACTGTGTGACACAAATGCCAAAATTAGGCAAACATACAGAAATAGTTTTTATTGAAGGACATTCATCGGATAATACCTGGTCAGAAATTGAACGAGTTCAAGCGCAATATGGAGGCCAATGGGATATTAAAATTGCTCAACAAGCCGGAAAAGGAAAAGGCGATGCGGTCCGTCAGGGATTTGCGATTGCGACGGGAGATGTTTTAATCATCTTGGATTCTGATTTAACTGTCAGACCCAAAGATTTGATATACTTCTTCGAGGCAGTTGCATCAGGTCGTTGTGAATTTGCTAATGGCTGTCGCCTGATCTATCCTGTCAGTCCGCAAGCTATGCCTTGGCTCAATCAGATGGCTAATCGATTTTTTGCTTGGTTGCTGTCTTATTTGCTTAACACCAAAATCAAAGATTCTCTCTGCGGAACTAAAGCGTTGTTGCGGGAGAATTACTTAAGGATTGCTGCCAATCGCTCCTATTTTGGCGAGTTTGATCCTTTTGGAGATTTCGATCTTCTCTTTGGTGCTGCCAAGCTAGGTTTACAAATCAAAGACATTCCTGTAAAATATGTACCAAGAACTTATGGCAGTTCAAATATCCAACATTTTAAGGAGGGAATTGTTTTATTAAAAATGTGTCTTTATGCCGCCAAGAAAATTAAGTTTCGTTGATTTTTTTGACGATGCAAAAAAATCTGGGAAAATGCTAAGAATGTAATCATGTCAGAAGAAATTCTAAAACAACATAAAATAATCTGGGAAAAGAAGCCAATTCTCCGCACACTGTACAATTATTGGTACACAAAAATGGCGGCACAGTTAGCTCATGGAGATACCTTAGAATTAGGAGGAGGGAGTGGTAATTTTAAAGAATTTGCTCCCAATGTTATCTCTAGTGACGTTGTTCCCCTTCCTTGGATCGATATCGTGGCTGACGCTCAAAATTTGCCTTTCAAGGAACAAAGTTTTGATAATATTGTCATGTTTGATGTCCTTCATCATATCGAAAATGTGTCGCTTTTCTTCGATGAGGCTTTGCGGGTACTGCGTCCTGGTGGTAGAATAATTATGATGGAACCATATATTTCCTTTGCTTCCTGGCCGGTTTATCATTTCTTGCATCCAGAGCCGGTAAATTTCCAACAAAATCCTTTAGCCTATATTGAACCATCACCAAATCGAAAACCTTTTGATTCTAATCAAGCTTTTGCTACTATCCTGTTTGAAAAGAAATTCAAATTATTTAAAAGGAAATACCCTCAATTTGACAAAATCTACCATTGCCGCATGGCTTTTTTTGCTTATCCCCTAAGTGGAGGTTTTGACAAGCCGTCTTTAGTGCCAATGGCCTTATTAAAGCCGGTTCTTGCTTTAGAAAATGCTTTGTCATTTATGAGCCGTTTCTTAGCATTTCGTATCTTAGTAGTTTTGGAGAAAAAAATATAGAATCATGAAAACATCAACAGAAACAAAAATTAAAATTGCTCGGTTTATCAGTAAGGTTATTGTGGGTATTCGGTCGATTTTCGGACTTTCGCCTATAGTCAGAGTAGAGCGCCGAGGTGTACGCTGGTCTCTCGATCTAAGGGAAGGGATCGACCTCGCTATTTATTTAGGTGTTTACGAACCTGAAACGATTAAAGCGTTGCAATCTCTTGTTAAGTCTGGGGATATAGTTCTGGATATTGGCGCTAATATTGGCGCAATTACACTTCCCCTAGCTAATCTTGTCGGAGTTGCTGGACAGGTTATTGTTTTTGAACCTACTGCCTGGGCTTATGGTAAGCTGGAAAAAAATTTATCCTTAAACTCTAATTTAATCGACCGCATAAAAGCCGAGCAAATCATGTTACTTGATGAAGGAAAAGAGCCACCATCTTTAATTTATTCAAGCTGGAGTTTAGTGAATGAAGAAGATGAATTGACCCATCCAACACATAAGGGAAGATTGATGACAACTGATGGAGTTCGGGGAATATCACTAGATCGATACATTGAAGAAAATTCTGTTGAAAAAATTGACTTGATAAAGTTAGATGTTGATGGATATGAATTAGATGTGATCAAGGGTGCAAGTAAAACTTTATCCCGTTATTCGCCAAGGATAATTCTTGAGTTAGCTCCTCATGTTCAAGAAGAAAAAGAACAGCTTGAAGATTTATTATTTGAGCTAAAATCAGCTAACTATCGACTAGAAGATTTGACTTCTAGGAAACCAATTGCGATGAAAAGGCAGGTGATCGAAAAACTGTGTCCTGAAGGTGGAGGAATTAACGTTCTGGCAATTCCTCAAGCCAATTAACTTAAGTTAACTTTTCTTCAAATTCATAAGCACAAGCCATGAAAGTTTTCCAGAGAATCTTGCTAATAATTTACAGTTTGCTTAACAAAACAGGATTGCTTGAAACCGATTATTTCAAAAAAATCTTTTGGTTTGCTTACTTTCTTTATAAACAGTATGTTGAAGATCCTTTTTGGGGATTTACGCAAAAATATCCCCATTTATTTCAAGGCGGCAATATTTTGGATATTGGAGCTAATATTGGATATACTTCTACGGTTTTTTCCAGAGTAATTTATCCCGGCTTTAAAGTCTATGCTTTTGAACCTGATGACAGGAATTTTAAGAGTTTGAAAGAAATTATAAAACTTCGGAAGAAAATTGGCAAAATCATTCCAATTAAAGCCGCGGTGGGAGAAAGCAAGGGAACTATAAAAATTTGGCATAACGAGAATCATCATGCCGATCATAGAATTGTTACTGAGAAATACAAAAACTCTGAAATTAATTTACTCAATGTATCTACAGTTCCCTGTTGGTCTATTGACAGTTTTGTCGATTCCGAGTTAGAAAATCAAGCAATTAAATTTATCAAAATTGATGTACAAGGCTATGAATTACCTGTTTGTTTAGGGATGCAGAATACATTGGCAGCCAATCCCGATCTAGTTGTTGTTTTAGAATATATGCCAA
>JAYKJI010000106.1:0-2898 GCA_035285405.1 Snowella sp.
ATAAATCTCTGTCACTAACTCCTTCGGATAAAAGAGTTAAAGCAACCGCCATCATGCTTCCCCCCTTGTAAACACCACATTCAACAAAGCTACCATGTATTTGTTTTTTTAGGATATATCGTGTTGATTCAATCGTGGCATAAAGCCTTTCGTTGCTAGTGACTGTATAACTTTTAACCCTGTCAATAATAGACTTATGAAAAGAGTTAAAATCAGGCGGAACCGAGCTATTCAAAATATTAGGCGACCGCTTTTTGATAATATCAAACCCAAGCAAATTGACAGCTTCTCTGAATTTTTTTTTAAGAAGATAAATCATGATGACTAAGATTTTTTAAACACTATTATAATCCTGAACAAAAAGAACTACTATATATTCTGTAAAGTATTTTTTGGTACTTGTCAATAGTATTTCTTGTAAATTTCATTGATTTACTCCTCTTTGTGTTTTGTTATTGATGGTTGATTAACCAACCATACCGCAATCATTTCAATATATGTAACCAATTTAAACAAGGACTTATTCCATTTTTGCCAATAAGAAACTGTTTGTAAACAACTATTAAGCAGCTTTTGCTGGTCTTGTTCGACTGTTATTTGTTAATCTTCGTAGCATCAACCGAATCATAACGACATAAATCATGCCTTCATGATTCTCCGGTAGACTTTCGTAATCTCGTGTCAGTGTTCGGGCATTCTCTAGCCACGTCCAAGTGCGTTCTACAATCCACCGTTTCGATTCCACTTGAAATCCTTTCGTTTCCTTTGAGCGTTGGCTTAACTCAACCTCAACAGAGCGCTGTTGAGTATAAAAAAAGTGATGAATCAATGCCCCCAACTCTCCACGATACCCTTGGTCTGCTAGCACTTTGACAATTCGCTCAAACTGTTTGAGCACCCACACCAAAACAGCGGGAGCGGCTTTGACATCTGCGGTATTGGCTGAAGTGATGTAGCAACCGAGCACCAGTCCTAACACATCAACCACAATGTGACGCTTGCGTCCCTTTATCTTCTTATTGCCATCGACTCCGTGTTCCTCCCCCCTTTTTGTCCGAGTTTGACGGACTGGCTATCAATGATCGCTAAACTCGGCTCTGCTTCCCGTCTGGCTGCCAATCGTACCTCCTGCACGAGGACTGTGTTAATTTGCTTTGCTCCCAAATTCCCAGCCGCACCCATAATCGAAAGTATCCATAGACGGTTTGCCAAGCCCCGAATTCAGGGGGTAATGCTCGCCATTTAAGACCATTGTCAGCTCTGTAGAAGATGCCATTGAAACTCGCAGATTCACTGCTCGTCTCTTCCCTAGGGGCTTTTCAGGCGGTAGCAGTGGTTCAATCCAGTCCCATTCCTCATCCGTGAGGTCACTGTCGTAGTAAGGCTGATTCATATCCTTTCGTTGGTTTCGATTCTTCTGGTATCGCTCATCTACCCCGTTAATGGGACTCCTGCTTCATACATATTTACAAACGGTTTCTTAGGTAATAAGCTAATTTTCATTTAAATTGAGATATTTGATCTTCAGAACTCTTGCTGCAAGCCATACGAGATCAAAAAATAAATGCGAAACAGCTTACTTACCAAGTGACTTTCTCCAAAAAAAAAATTCATAGCCTATTTCCATATCAATAGTCCAGGTCCACACAATCCTTTCCAATCAGTGGATTTCGTTTTATCAGACAATTTTCCTGTAAACAAAACTTCAAAATTCAGTGCATGAAGTACCTTATCAAAAAATTCATGGTTACGCTTCATCAGATATAAATCTATATAATATTCTCCTGCGGCTAAAGCATACGGGGGAACGTAACATGTCCTCACAGAGGATGCGTGATACTCATCTGAATTGATAAAGTCAGCATCAACGAAAATATCACTGGTATGGTGAACACATAAATCAGTCGTTTTCTCTTTGATAAAAAGACCAATTTCCAGATAATCTTTGCTTTGCGTTTCAATTTTAATAACAATAATTATTTCTCTATTAATCCAAAATAGATCTGGGTTTTCATGGGGAACCAGATGAGCTTCTTGGATGTAGGGCTTTGGACTATCCTTGGTGTTCTTAAAAGAAATCCTACTTGAGTCAAGGTTATTTGTATTTGCAATATATTTCCTTATGGTTTTGTCAGGATGCCCAGCAAAAGAAAGTGAGCCGGATTCCAATAGGAGAGATTGGTTACACAATGACCTGATAGCTTCCAGATTATGACTCACAAATAAAACAGTTCTCTCTTCCTTTGTTGCTACATCCTCCATCTTGCCCAAACACTTCTTCTGAAACTGAGCATCCCCCACCGCCAACACCTCATCCACAATCAAAATCTCCGGCTCCAGATGGGCCGCCACCGCAAACGCCAACCGCACATACATCCCCGACGAATAGCGCTTCACCGGCGTATCCAAAAACTTCTCCACCTCCGCAAACGCCACAATTTCATCAAACTTTTTCTTAATCTCCGCCTTCGTCATCCCCAGAATCGCCCCATTCAGAAAAATATTCTCCCGCCCCGTCAACTCAGGATGGAACCCCGTCCCCACCTCCAACAAACTCGCCACCCGACCCTTAATCGAAATACGACCCTCCGTCGGCTCCGTAATCCGGCTCAGAATCTTCAACAACGTTGATTTCCCCGCCCCATTGCGCCCAATAATTCCGACCCTGTCCCCCTGCTTAATCTCAAAGGACACATCCTTCAGCACCCAAAACTCCTCATGGGTGGGGTCATCCTGCTTCCCATTGCGGCTAAACATCTGGCCAAAAGAACGGGCTTTTTCCGCCAACACATCCCGCAGGGCCGTATAGCGTTCCTGCTTCTGGTGCCCAATCACATACTTCTTACCCAAATTTTCGACCCGGATGACCGTCTCAGACATAAAGCCTTAAAAATGCCC
>JAYKJI010000107.1:0-4034 GCA_035285405.1 Snowella sp.
TTTTATTGTGTAAGTCTTTAAAAGCACTGATATTTAATATTAATGTAGGACAGGCATCTTGCCTGTTTAAAGCGATACAATTTCATGATTTTCTAGCATAATCCAGACAAGCAAAAATATGGTCTTGAGTCAAATCGGGAAATTCTTCGATGATTGTTTGATGGCTATTGCCCGCCGCTAGATAACCTAAGATTAAACCAACGGGAATACGAGTTCCTTTAATACGCGGTTTACCTTTGAGGGTGTCTGGTGTGCTAACAATATAATCTTGCCAATGGATTAACATGATCAATTAACCAAAATTGCTACTTGTCTATTGTAGCCGTACTGACGGAGAAATTTTCGGTTAAAATGGAATAGCGGTTTTTGTGGAGTAATGATGAGACGGACTGGGCTGGTGTTGGGTTTGCTGGTGGCGTTGGTAATGATGCCGACTCGGTTAATGGCGCAAAGTTTAGATGAATTAACGCAACAAGGGAATACGGCTCTGGAAGCGAAAAAATATCCTGAAGCTGAAACTATCTGGCGGCAGGTCATTCAACTTGATCCTAAAAAGGCAGTGGCCTTTAGCAATCTTTGTGATGCGCTGTATCGTCAAAATAGGTTAGATGAGGCAATGGAATTTTGTCGTCAAGCCGTTGCTCTCGATCCTCAACTTCCTGATGCTCATAAAAATCTTGGTAATGTATTGCTTGCACAGAAAAAAACTGACGAAGCCATTGTCGCCTTCCGAAAAGTCGTTGAACTTGACCCTAAAGATGCCATCGTCTACTACAATCTTGGGATTGCGCTGGGAAGACAAGGGAAACTAGAAGAAGCAGTCGTCGCCTATCGAAAAGCCATTGAAATTGCGCCTAATAAAGATGCCAAGACCTACAATAATCTGGGGTATGTGCTTGAGAACTTAGGGAAACTAGAAGAAGCAATCGCAGCTTACCGAAAAGCTGTAGAACTTGACCCTAAATATGCCTATGCGTACAACAATCTGGGAAATGCACTGTATGGCCAGAAGAAACTAGAAGAAGCAATTGCCGCTTACCAAACAGCGATAGAAATTAACCCGAACTATTCCTATGCCTATAACAACCTGGGAATTACGCTGTATGATCGGAAGAAACTAGAGGAAGCTATCATCGCCTATCAAAAAGCTTTAAGTTTGCCTGATGATACATCGGGAACCCCCACTACTGCTCATACTCTTGCTCACAATAATTTGGGCTTACTCTATCAAGAAAAAGGTAAATTAGAAGAGGCGATTAAAGAATTTGAAAAAGCCACAAAAATTGATCCTAGTTCTGATTATGCCCGTAATAACCTTGCAGAAGCCAAGCGAAAGTGGGCAATACAAAACGGAAAAAAGGTGATTGATCCAACCGAAAAAAGATGGTTAGAAGAAGAAAATAATGATCCTTTAACACCAACCAAGCGGTCAGTCGTAAAGGTAATTGCTTTTTTTCCTGGAAGTGGCCAAGGAACATCCATCGGAACTGGTTATGTGATTAAGCGTGAAGGTAACAAAACTTGGATTATCACTAACCGTCATTGTATCTTTGATGAAAAAAATCCAGCTAAACGAGGAGAAAAGCTTGAGATTGAACCTTATTATGGTAATCCTCCTGATAATTTAGAACGTGGCCGTATCAAAGCACAAGTAATGGCTCAAAGTGAAAATGACAAACAAGTTGATCTCACTTTATTAGAAGTCATCGGTTTACCTCAAGATATTCAACCGCTACCCACTTTTCTAGATAACGTTGATCGTGGTACATTAATTACAATTATTGGACACCCTGGTGGTAAAAATTGGGCAATTGAACATGGCAATATTATGAGTCTAGAAGGAGAAGATTTACAATTGCAGATTAATGTCACAGCAGGTAATTCTGGGGGGCCAGTATTAGACAACCAAAAACGAGCCATTGGAATAGTGCGTCAGAAAGGAACTAACCCAAAAACAGAAACAGGTTTTGCCTATCCAATGAAAACAATCATCAAAAAACTTAACCAATGGGGAATCACCTTACCATGAAAAAACAACTTTTATTAGTCAGTTTACTACTTCTCTCTCTAGCTGCTCTGTCAATGCAGATTGCCCAGGCTCAAAACTGCGAAAAGGGCAATACAAACAATACTGATTATATGCAGCGTGAGGGTGACAAGCGTTGCGAAGGTGTGCGAAAACGTAGTGATGTAGCTGGTTCCTTTAGCTTGATTTCCTTCACAATTGGACGTATTGAAACTCTTGGCAATCCTCTTAAATTAGAAGTAGAAGTTCCTAGCAGCCTTAAACAACCACCAAATCTTAGTTTATTTTCTTTCCCTAAAAACTATCAACTCGACACTACAGCTTTACGTCCTAAAGGTTCTCACTATCAATTTCAGTGGTCAAATTTTGTCCTTGAAAAAGAACAAGTTGATCCCAACAGTTTGCTAGGCATTGCATTTGTCAACTCAGGAAGACGGATTTATGTACCCGTAATTTTTAGTCATGGTGCAGGTAAATATAATATTGTTCTCAATTCAAATATCCGCGCCAAAATCACTGACTTTAAAATCCTTAAAAACAACCAAATTATCTACAGTACAAACCGTAAAAGCTGGCAACCGAAAGGACAAATTTTCTTTAGTTGGGACGGTAAAACAACCCAGGGCAAACCCGCGCCTCAAGGACTCTATCAACTGCAAATTAAAGCCCAACTCGAACAGGATGACGCACCCCCCGAAGCCGCTGAAATTAACATCACCTTTGCCCATGATCCCCAATGGTTAAAGTAAAATGGCGCGAACTATCGCAAATTCCCCTCTAAATTGGTAAAACGCTATGGTTAAAGTAAAATGGCGCGAACTAGCTCAAATTCCCCTCCAAATTGGCAAAACGATTTGGAAATATTTACTTAAACCTGTTTTTCGACTGATTAGCCCTTTTTTCAGCCTAATTTGGCAACGCATCCAACAAGATCGAGAATTTGCTGTCGTTTTAATCCTCACCCTAACCCTCATCTTTACCCTCATTTTCGGTGCAATTTTACCCGTTAACCAACCCTTTGAAGGTAATTTGTTAGTAAACAGCCTCGGTTTTACTAATCAAAAAAACGGTCAACTGTTGCTCAAAAATGTGGAAAAAATTCAGGAAATCAGTTTGGCAGGCAAACAAGGTTTGACCCTCTCAGGAACCATTACCAACTCTAATCATCCTGAACTCAATCAAAAACAAGAACTCCAAATTGAAATACTTAAGGACAATGAACACAATGGGCAGATAACGATTACCCCGAAAGATAGTCTTACTCTTAGGGAAATTCGCCTACAGGAAAATGATATTATTGAAGATTTGACATATGCCCCCTTCACTAAAATTTTAAAATTTTATCTCAGACCTGCCAATCCAGCCCAGCCGCCCCGTTTTCTCCTTAATGCCAGTTCTATTCAGATTAACCTCTCCGATTATCAACTTAAAAATATTAAACTCAAAAATCCTGAAAATCCCCTTGAATTTACCCTAGAAACCACTCAATTTGAATTAACCCCTCAGTTTCCCGTTGACGTTAATCTCACCTTACCCAGTAAAGAACAGGCCAATATTTTTTGGGGCAATATCAGCGTCGAAACAGTTAAATTTAAAGAACTTATTCAAACAGGAGATAATAGCAACGATAATATTATAGATTCCACTATTCTTTCTGGCGATATTCGCATGGTCAATCAAGACCTCAAACTCGAAGAAAATCAATTTTTAATCATTTATCCCCCAGGCATTCAAACCCTAAGTCGTATCCAAATTATTAGACCTGACCCTGACCATAAACTGGAACTCAAAACTTCTGGCAATAACCTCAAATTAGCCGATCCCGATCAGGGCTTAAACGTCACCTTCTCAGGTAAAACAACCCAAATTCAAACAGGGCTGAACGAAAAATTACCCATTGCCCAAATCCAAGGCAGTTGGCTCTCTCAACATCTTTCCCGTGATGGTGTTGTGGCTATTATTTCCTTTTGTGCTAGTTTAGTAGTCTCCTTAATCGCCTGGCTTTTCA
>JAYKJI010000108.1:0-9777 GCA_035285405.1 Snowella sp.
GCGGTCTAAAAGGCGATCCACAACTTGACATAGGACTTTTGCTACTCAGAATTATTGCAATGAAATCAATTACAACTACTTTTTCATCGTGATTCCGTCCAATTCCATGTGGAGCATTTTCTTGATCACCCCCTGAACGGTTACGATTAATTTATGATTGACCTCAATAAAAGCTTCTTCTCCTTTGAGATATAAACTAACTTTGCCATCCGTATATTGATTTCCAGAAGCGGAAGGGATTTGTCGTAGAGAGTAAATTTTATTGCCTTTGAGGATTAATTGAGTTGTCTTTGATAAAAATTGAACTTGAAAAGTTTTGCCTTTCTGACAGTAATAGATAATCGGCGATCGCCACGAATTCGATTGGGCAATACTCGTATTGAAAAGAAAAAGTAACAGGGATAAAAAACTCAGTATTCGTTGGCTATCTTTAGCTTGAACAACCTGCAATGCCATAAATAGAATCTATTTTGATTAATGATCTAACTAGACGAATCAGCAAAGTTTAAGACTAAGTATTAATCCGACGGCCTCGATATAAAACTTCTTCCTCTGGTAACATCATCGTATCGTTAAAGTTTTCAAAATCGTCCTCTTCCCTAGTATGCAATAGACTCGTATAGGAAACAAAGATCTCCGAATTTTGATAAATGGCTTGAATCTTTTTGATAATACGCTTAATCTCCACTTCTAATAATCCAGTCAACATTTTCTCCGTTTTAATCAATAGAAATAGATCATGGAAACATTGAGAAAGAACTAAATGACCTTCAGGACTGTGAATAGCTATACTATCAAAAGTTGTCCAGGCTAACTCGGTTTTAGCAATGCCGATAAAATTGAGCATTCTTCCAGCTAATAAAAGAGCCATATTTTCCTCAAATCCGATCGCCTGGGTTAACGGATTGCCTTCCGCAGACATAAGCACGGCTCCTTCAATACCAATAAACTCATTAATCACCTCTTCAAAAATCCGTTCCACTGCCGATAAATCAGGGGCAGAAGAGCGATTATCTAGGGTTGATTCGGGAATAACAGTTAATGAACTAGTTATTTTAGACTCATTTAGCTCAGTTTCAGGAGTAGAGGCGGAAATCGATGCATTCTGATCAGTAATGGGTGAAATTTCTGCATAATCAACTACTGTAATCTCTTCGGCCTCAAAGGGTGTTGGGGAAGGGAGAAATTTTAGTTCAATTAATTGCTGCTTTTTCTGTTTATTAAAGAGTTGCTCTTGGAGAGGTTTAGGGATAACCAGTCCTGGTCGCGAAGAATGGTACCGTTCGGCTGCTGGCAAAATGACTGGCTCTAATGAGTCGGATAGCCGTTCTCTCTCTAGAAAGTAAATCGGGCCAGTTGCTAAACACCCCAAAATTTGCTGAAGTCGATCATCATCCAATTGGCCTGTGAGATAATAGCCTAAAAAGTAGGGAATATGGGCACGACCTAAATCATCATGGCCATCATTGTATAACCAACCAAAAAGCATCCGTTTATGGGAAAACTGTTGTAGAAAGACCGCTTGATAGTTGGGGGGAGGGGGATTATAGGCATCCCACATTTGATGAACAATTTCTTGAATAAACTTATCTTGTATCTCTGGGGGGATATGCTGACTTACGAGCAACTTAAAGCCACTTTTAGGTAAATTCGTATAGATTAGTTGACCTACGAGTAAGGGCATGATGACTTCAGCAAGAGTTAAGTTTATTTTAGGATAAATTATCGAGAACAGGCAAAATAAGAGCCATTTAATTGGTGTCCGCTTTAACGGGTTGCGGATCACGATAGACCAACTGCTCAACCGTTGCTAAATTAAGGGTTCTAGGTACTTGACGGCCTAGATAGAGGGTGATCGCCGTCATATAAACGACTAAAGATAACCAAAGGAGATGGTTACTGTGAAGGTACCAGGCAATGGCTAAAAGGGGCAGATAACCAAGGAAAAAAGCGACTAATACCGCATTTCGCAAGGTTTTTCCTTCTTTAAGTCCGGTAAAATAGCCCTCTAACATAAAGGCGATCGCTGTAATTTCTAACAAGGGCAATAACCAGAAACTGTAGTTTGTCACGTCACGATTAATTTCTTGATGATTGGTCAGTAAGCCAAAAACTAGATCAGGAAATAGGATAGAAACTAAGGCTATTAGGAGTGCGATCAATAAACTCGTGATCATAGAAACGATCAGTAACGGCACTAGCTTTTCCTTACTCCCTTGACTGTTAAAATTACTGGTTAAAGTTTGAGTCGTTAAGCCCACACCATTAATCGTAAATTGACTTAATAAGGCAATTTGAAGTAATAAACCGTTTTGTGCCAAGGTGACAGTTCCAAAGATAGAACTAATATTGGTAAAAATCGCATAGGTTGAAATCAATATCACAAAGCGAACTAAAATGTTCGTTTTTAAAAGTACCGTTTCCTTAAAAGCTGCTCGATCAAAAATTTCTGACCATGCTTCAGGGATAACTTGCCATTGAATACTGAAAATAACACCAATTAGCCCCACCAAGAGAGATAAATATTGACTTAATGCGGTTGCAATTCCAGCACCGGCACTGGCCCAACCCCATTGAAAAATCATCAGGTAATCTAGATAAACATTGGACAAATTGCCCACCAAAGAAATGATTAACACTAACCAATTCATTTCTCGTCCTAAAAACCAACCAATAATCACAAAATTGAGTAAAACGGCTGGTGCGCCCCAAATACGTCCATAGAAATAATCGGCCCCTGAAATTTCTATCTCGGCGGAACCAGTCAATAGTGCAAAACCTAATTTTTGTAGGGGATATTGCAGTATTAAAATTAGTATGCCAATGCCCAGGGCCACTAAGGCACTACGAAAACCCGCCAACAACACGCCTTTATGATCTTCTAAGCCTGTGGCCGCCGCCGTAATAGCATTGGTGCTAGAGCGCAGGAACTTCAGGACACGATAGAGATAGTCAAAAAGAATAGAAGCCAGAATGACTCCGGCTAAATGTCGAATATCGGCCAAATGTCCCAAAAAAGCTGTATCCACCAAACCCGCCAGGGGAACCATCATGTTAGAAAGAACGCTGACCGCAGAAAGCCGGTAAAAGCGAGGTAAGAATTGGTAAGATTGGGGTAAAGAGAAAGAAAGGGACATTAATCTAGATCAAATGAAGAGAGAAAAAGTTAATATACAAGATTAGCCACAAAAACTTAATTATGACCATAGTTTAGACACTGTGAAAGCAAAACTCCAGTAAAATGCTCTCTCCGGTTATGATTTGAGGATGATCGAGCCATTGAGGATCTTGGTCTTTGAGATTAAGAGCAATAGCCGTCATCGCTATATGATCATTTTTGAGTTGCGGGTTGAATAGATTGCTGTAACTGTTGTAATAGTTGAGGATTTTGCTGTAATAATTGAAGTAAACCTTGGCCCTGTTGAGCGACTTGCTGAATAAGTTGAGGATTTTGTTGAATTTGCTGAATTAGATCAGGATATTGCTGTAATGTTTGCTCAATTAACTTTTGAACTAATTCAGGATTTTGTTGTAATAGTTGTTGCGCCTGTTGCAATATTTCTGGATTCTCTTGAATCATGCGCTGAACTTCTTGTAAGTCCACTTGTTGAGCAATTAAAGGGTGATTAGGAAAGGTAACGGCTTGGGCATTGACAGCTGTATCTATGTTTTTTTGTATTGTGGGGAATAGTAAATAGGCGATCGCTAACTGAGTTGTAAGTGCTAATTTAAAGATAGATTTCATGATGGCGATGCTCCAAACTAAATAGTTTTTCTCGATTTGACAACTAGAGCAATTCTCACCCATTCGGTTTGTTAAGGTGGGGGTATCAACTTCTAGTTTAAACCCATCCGCCCGTTACCGTAAGAAAAAATGATTCCCTCGACTAGCCACTACTGGTTAACCAATGCCCATATGCCCGTTTGTTTAATGCCTGATGGCTGCTTTGAGCCAGAAACGGGGGAAGGCTTGGCCCTAGTGGATCTGGAAATTAGGGCGGGAATCATCACACAGATTCTTAAAGCCACCGGTCAAATCCCCTGCCAATCCTACGCTGATCTGCACAAACGTCTAGTTTTTCCTGGTTTTATTGATATTCACACCCATCTCGATAAGGGTCATATCTGGGAGCGCAGTCCCAATCTCTCTGCCACCTTTGACGAGGCACTACAGGTAGTTAGTTCAGATGTCAAGAAATACTATCGGGACGAAGATGTTTATCGACGCTTTGAATTTGGCTTGCAATGTGCCTATGCTCACGGTACCACAGCCCTGCGAACTCATATTGATTCCTGGGGAGAGCAAGGAAGAATCGGGTTTGAGGTCTTTGAAACTCTTCAAAAGGTTTGGCAGGATAAACTGACTCTACAGGCGGCTTGCTTAGTCTCGATTGATTATTATCAAACCCAGACAGGGATTGTTCTAGCGGATCGCATGGCTGAGATGGGAACCCTTTTAGGCGGGGTTGCTTACCCCAGTACTGAACTAGAGCGGCAGTTGGTTCAACTCTTTCGTCTTGCCCAGGAAAGAAATTTAGATTTAGACCTGCATGTGGATGAAACGGGCGATCGCCATTCTCAGGTGTTACATCAGGTGGCCGTTATGGCCTTAAAAACAGAATTTAGGGGCAAAATTCTTTGTGGTCATTGTTGCAGTTTAGGGGTTCAACCGTTAACTCAAGTGGCAGAAACATTAAAGTTAGTTAAAGAAGCTGGCATTGCCATTGTTAGCTTACCTATGTGTAATCTTTATTTACAAGGTCGTGATCAACAGGATCTTCCCGCTTGGCGGGGCATTACTAGAGTGCATCAAATCCGCGATCGCCGTATTCCCTTGGCCTTTGCTAGTGATAATTGTCGTGATCCCTTCTATGGTTTTGGCGATCATGATGGTCTAGAGGTTTTGAGTCAAGCGGTGAAAATCGCCCATTTAGATACACCCTACGCTGATTGGTGTCGTAGCGTGACCCAAACCCCGGCTGATTTAATGGGTTTACCGCACCTGGGACGTATTCACCCTGGTGTCAATGCTGATCTGATTATTTTTAAAGCTAGATATTTTAGTGAACTTTTTTCTCGCTCTCAAAGCGATCGCTTGGTGTTAAGAAAAGGGGTAGTTAGTCAAGCAAAACCACCTGATTATGCAGAATTAGATGATTTAGTTTTTCACGAAAAAGACAGGGAAAAGTGCTAATAAAAATGAGATAACCATAGATTGCATATCAACTACCAGTAGATTGTTGTTACACGACTTTAGCATACCAATTATTTTTTTACGACTCAAATTACTTTTTTACGACTCAACAATTACCTGAAATTCCTCCAAACGATCATCCCGACAACCGCTAATCATGCCCCCCAGTTTCATCACCTGCTGTAAATAATGAATAGCCTCTTCCGTAATCACCTCCCCTGGAATTAAGACCGGAATCCCAGGCGGATAGGGACAAATTAACTCGGCACTGATGCGAGCGATCGCCGCTTTTTGACTCACGGTTTCTGTCTCAGCAAAAAAGGCAGCACGGGGAGATAGCAAACTAGGCGAATGGGGTAAGGGTGGTAAATTTAAGAGAGGATTAGATTGGAGAGAATAGCGATCGCCTAAAACGGTAAAGGCTTGCCCTAAAGCCTCTAGATCCTGAACTGTATTACCAAAAGTAATCATAAAAGTTAACTGTCTAAGGGTGGGTAACTCGGCTGTCACCTGAAATTCTTGACGTAGAATCTCGTCCACTTCAAAACCCGTTAGCCCCCATTGACTCACATCGACAGTTAAACGAGTCGGATCTAAATACTGAAAACCAGGCAAAGCTTGGACAGGATCAGTTAATAACCTTAGACCAGAAATTTTGGCCAATTTATCTCGAATGCTGTGGGATAATTCGAGGGTTTGAGTTAAAAGAACTTTCCCTTCCATTACCATTTGATAACGAGCCACATCCAAAGAAGCTAACAGTAAATAGTTCGGGCTAGTGGATTGCACTAATTGCAAGGCTTGGCTGATGCGTGCCGGTTTAACCCTTGACCCTTGACAATGGAGCATGGAAGCTTGACTCAAAGCCCCTAACAATTTATGGGTTGATTGAATGGTCAGATCGGCTCCCAGACTCAAGGCCGAAGGGGGTAAATCGGGATGAAAATGAAAATGGGCAGCGTGGGCTTCATCCACAATGACGGGTAGCTGATGAGCCTGGGCAATCTTAATTAATTGGGCTAAATCACCCCCTACCCCGTGATAGGTAGGATACAGTAAAAGCACTGCTTTGGCATCAGGATGGCTTTGTAAACTGCTGGTTAATGCCTCTGGTGTAATGCTATAGGCCAAATCCCAGGCGGGATCGTAGGCTGGCTCTATAAAAATAGGAATCGCTCCGGCATGAATCACTCCCGCGATCGCCGATTGGTGGCAATTTCGAGGCAACAACAACTTATCCCCTTCTCCACAGGTCGCTAAAATAGCGGCAATTAATCCGCCGGTAGAACCATTTACTAAAAACCAGGTTTGATCCGCTCCCCAGGCCGCCGCCGCTAAAGATTGAGCCGTTTGGATCACCCCCCTTGGTGCAAACAAATTATCCAATTCCGGTAATTCCGGCAGATCCGCTTGGAAAATACGGGTTCCTAAAAAATCTGCTAATATCTTAGAGATCCCTTGACCTCGTTTATGGCCAGGTGCATAGAAAGCCGCATCCGGTTGCCCGACCAATTGTTCCAGAATTTGAAGAATAGGAATTTGCTGTTGTTGATACATTTTACCTTGGGTAGCACGATATCTAATTTCTAGGTAACATTAACCGCTAGAATCGAAACTTAAGTCTTACTGATGATTTCAGGGTAAATTTATAGGGACATCACCGTTTAGCGAATCCTCATGGTCTCCAATCCCTCTCAGCAAAAAATTCTTATCGTGGACGATGATCCAGCTATTCGTCACCTGGTGTCACGTTTTTTAAGTTTTAATCAATATCAGGTTGAAGTTGCAGAGGATGCGAAGACAGCAAGAGTTCTCTTTGAACGTTTTCAGCCTGATCTAGTCATTTTAGATGTTAATCTACCCGATGATAGCGGCTTTAATCTTTGTCGGGAAATGCGGAAACCTCAGACGATGATTTTAATGCTTACTTGTCTTTCCGGTACTGATTATGTTCTGGAGGGATTTGAGCAGGGAGCCGATGAATACCTAACCAAGCCCTTTAATTTAGAAATTCTCAAAGCTAAAATTGGTGCATTATTTAAACGTCAAGTTCCCCTAGAAACCCCGCCACCAACCCTTCAAAAAGGACTAACCTTTGGACGGATGGTCATTGATAATGAACGCTGTGAGGTGACAGTTGCTGGACAATTAATTCCTCTGACTCTATTGGAATTTGAATTGTTGTATTTTTTAGCAACGCATCCTGAAAAAGTGTGGGGCCGAGCCGAGTTAATTTCGGCTGTTTGGGGAACCACTGATGATGTGAAAGCCGAGCGGAAAGTGGATGTTCATATTGGTCAGATTCGTCGCAAAATTGGGGATCCTGAAGGAGATTGTATTAAAACCATTCGCAGTAAAGGCTACGTTTTTGAATTACCTAGTTATCTTTCGGAGCCAAAGGGATCGAGCCACTGACGGGCTAGGGCAAAATCTAGACAGGAACGAGCGATCGCAAAACCAATAAAACTTTCCATAAGTCCGAGCAAGAGAGAAAAGCCTTCGGTAAGGGGGGATTGCAGGCCTTCTAGAAGACCACTACTTCTCACTAAGGTAAAGGCGAGGACGGCTCCATCTCGAAGATGGGGATTGGCATCATTGCGGATAATGTAGCGGTAGGTGACACCAAATAAAAAGCCACTGAGAAGGGCACTGCCGATATTGATCAGGCTAATGATCGGCTCAGTCTCACCCCGCCAGACATGAATTGCCACACTGCTACCATAAATGCCGGTAAAGGCGATCGCGGCCAAGCCACCGGCCTTCAAAGACTGTAAACGTTCTTTCAGCGTAATTTCCATTGACGATTGGTTCTCAAAGCTACCCCATTAGACCTATCATAGATTTTGTTGTCATTCAAATCTTCAGAATTGTATTTAGGTAGAAAGCTATGGATATTTTGACATTGGGCTGGGTCAGCGTACTGGTATTGTTTACCTGGTCGATTTCGATGGTAGTTTGGGGCCGTAACGGTTTCTAGGGATTTTAACAACAGTGGCAATAGAAACAACAACGCTACTTAACACTCTGTTTTTAGCCGCCCTTGGCCTTTTAGTCATTGTTAGCGGTGGCATTCTCTATCTCACCACCTTGGAATGGCGCGATCGCCGTCGTCAAGATCGAGATAAAAGACTGGGTAGTTAACTTTTAACCTAAAACAAGTACAATTAACGGCGGCAGCAGGGACAGGTGTAACGGGATGAGTTTAACGTGATGGGTTTACAACGCGCTCAACAACTTAAACGGTTCTGGCTGATTTTCGTTTTAGTAGGAGCCTTGATTGTCTGCAATTCAATTGTTTCTCCTAGTCAAGCAAAAACACTGCCGTCCCAACCATCCACCGTCATTGTGGCTGTGGGGGATATTGTTTGTGATCCTCAAAGTCCCTACTTTAACGGCGGGAAAGGTAAGAACGACAATTGTCAGATGCGGGCAACGGCGGATCTCGTACCGAAAATTAACCCTAAAGCAGTGCTGGTGCTAGGAGATAATCAGTACGAAAAAGGGGAATTGGAAAATTATCGGAAATCCTATGACCCAACCTGGGGAAAGTTTAAAGGTATTACTAAACCTGTACCGGGTAATCATGAATATGCCACAGATCAAGCGGTTGGTTACTATGATTATTTTGGCAAACTGGCCGGCGATCGCGCTAAAGGTTACTACAGTTTTAATTTAGGGAACTGGCATCTGATTGCCCTGAATTCTAACTGTGAATTTGTGGGCGGATGTAATGCAGGTTCTCCCCAGGAAAAGTGGTTGAAAGCAGATTTGAAAGCTAATTCTAAAGCTTGTACGCTTGCTTTTTGGCATCATCCCCGCTTCTCTTCTGGCTTACATGGGAATAACAAGGCCCTAGACATTTTTTGGCGGGATCTATACGCCGCAGGAGCGGAACTGGTGTTATCCGGCCATGACCATGACTATGAACGTTTTGCTCCCCAGGGTTTAAACGACACTGTTGATCCAAAACAGGGAATGCGTCAATTTGTGATCGGGAGTGGTGGCAAAAATCTCTATCCGTTTAAGACGGTGCGGGCCAATAGCGAAGTTCGCAATGATGACACCTATGGCATTTTAAAATTAACGCTTCAACCCCAGGGTTATGTTTGGGACTATAAGCCTATCCCTGGGAGTGATTTTACCGATCAGGGAAAGGCAACCTGTCATTAATGCAGAGAACTCAAAAGGGATAGCTTCTATTCAGCTTGGGTCATGGCATAGAAACCAGCTGCTTTTCCAGACACCGCCGAGCCATCTTTTTGGGAGACGATCACCGCACTGATTTGATCGCTCATAATGGCGGCTTTCTTTTCCGTTTGCTTCTCACAGGTCAATTCAAGTAATTCTGGTGTCGGCGATCGCATAGCAGCAATCAGTTTTTGGTAGAGTGCCTCAGCATCAATGGCTTCTTTACGTTGAACGGAAACAGGAACAGGCGAATATTTTAGGGTTACATCGATACTAATCATGGAAACTCCAACAAAAAGAAATGCAATAAAAGAGGCTTTAACCAGTAAAGCAGTTTTTTGAAAGCTTGGGGCGACTCCTGGTTGGATCTTATTGGGAGAACATCTTCACGGAGA
>JAYKJI010000109.1:0-3954 GCA_035285405.1 Snowella sp.
CCATCCCCCCCTCTCTTCCCCCTCTTCCCCTCTCCCCCTCTCCTCTTCCATCCCCCCTCCTTTTCGCAGCCAAAATATTCGTCCCGTTGCCAGCAACGATCCCCAACCCAATCCGCCCGCCACCGGCCAAGGCTTAGAATTATGCCAACCCGAAGATATTTTTCACTCTGTCACCCTGATCCGACAAAGGGCGATCGCCTTATTAAAAGCCAATCCTGATCACAATTTGGCCATTCTAGTCCGAGAAAATCGTCAAGCTCAATTTTTAGCCCAACAGTTAGACGATCTATTTAAAAATGAAAATATTCCTGTTTATGAAGTGGGAGGCCGCGATCGCTTTTCCCAAATTCCCAAGGAAATCCTGACCCTCTTAAAATTTATTGACCGTCCCCATTCTCCCGACTTTTTGAAAGCAGCCCTGGCCATTTTGCAGGAAAAAAATCTCATTCCAGCCCAGGATATTAATCGTTTAGCCATCTATCCCGAACAATTTCTTTATCCCAGCCCTCTGGAATCTCCAACTTCAGAAGCGGTGAATCTAGCTCGTCGTTATTGCTGTAATTTATTGAGAGCCAAAATCGAATTACCCCACTATCAATTAATGCCTTTTCTGGGGATGACCCTCAATTATGATGGTTCCCAATTAGCCACACTTCAAAAAATGTCGGAACGTATTCAACAGGAAATTAATCAGCAAAATTCCTTAAAAAATACGCTGAATGTTCTCCAAGAAATTGTCAATTCAGAACGTTTTGAAGGCATCGAAGAAGATAGCGATGATCTCTATACCCGACCTGGACAAATTACCATTATTACTATGCACAAGGCCAAGGGTTTAGATTGGGATTATGTCTTTATTCCCTTTCTACACCAAGACATCATTCCAGGTCAACTTTGGGTTCCCACTGCGGCCAAGTTTTTAGGTGACTATACCCTAGCAGAAGTAGCCCGCGCCCAAATTCGTACCGCCATTCACTACCAACATATTTATCACAAACCTATTTCCCATTTACCCGATCCTCTCACCGCCTGGGAAACAGCCAAAAAACTGAAAGAAGCGGAAGAATACCGTTTACTCTATGTGGCTATGACCAGGGCAAAACGATTGTTATGGTTAGCTGCTGAGCAACAGGCTCCCTTCCGTTGGAGTATTTTTCAAGGCGATAAAAATCCTAAGTTAGAACCCAAACAACCTTGTCCAGCTTGGCTTGCTCTTCAACAAATATAATCCCAAAAAACTGATTCTACCTAGGAGGATTTAACCATGTTTTCTGTTAGCATCATTAGCCTCTGTAACGGTTAACCTTTCTTTAACTTTTTGTTTTTGGCGATCGCGGTTCATTTGGTTAAAAAGTAATTGGCGACGGAATCATAGTTACCTGAGCGTAGTTGTCGTGGTAGGGTTCAAGTTCTTGGGGAATGGGAAAGTTGACATTCATTGTTTTGTTTCCTAAAAAATCAGGTTTTTGTAAAATTTAACAATATTGGAATTTAGGGTAGGGGCTTGGTCTCCAAGTCCTTTTTTTCTGAATGTAGAGGCATTATTCCCAAATTTCATAGTCTCTGGATTTGGCAAACCTTTACGAGAATTTAAGTTGAAAAAGTTCGGTAGTTTGCCGATAATCATTAATCGCATTTTGATTTTTATAAGCGGTAGGGGTTTGGTTTCCAAATACATTCCCAAATTCATGATAATCACCCATATTTAAAAATGTTATTGTCGAATTTTGTTGTTTAGCATTAGGAATATTCGGATGGGAATTAAAATTTTGGAGATTTGGGATGGAAATTGAAATTTGGGGATTTGGAGACCAAACCCCTACGGGAATTTAACAGAAATTCTATTCTTGGAAGAATCTTTATCTATGAGGTAAAAATTGTTTTTCTATGACAAAATTAGACTTTTTATTGAAATTAGAGCGATTTTGTATCTCACTTTGTGCAAGTTTTTTATTCTCATAAGCGTCTGTGTAATCTGGCTTAATTTTAATGGCTTGATCATAGTCAGCGATCGCCCCTTGATAATCTTTTAAATTATACTTAACAAATCCGCGATTATTGTAGGCTACAGCAAAGTCAGGTTTAAGTTTAATGGCTTGACTGTAGTCAGCGATCGCCCCTTGATAATCTCCTGATTTTCTCTTAGAAGCTCCGCGATTATAGTAGACAATAGCATCGTCAGGTTTGAGTTTAATGGCTTGATTGAAGTCCGAGATCGCCCCTTGATAATCTCTTGCATTATATTTGTTAACTCCGCTACTATTGAAAGCCGTTGCGGTGATTTGAAGTGAAGGACTAGGCTCAGATTGAGGAGTTGTAACAGGAGTAGAATTGGGCTGAGTTTGTGGAATATTAACTAGAGTTGGACTAGGCTGAGATGGTAATGCAGTAACTTCATTAAAGTAAAAAGAACCACCAACTAAAGTTTCCTGATACCGAGGCTCTTGCTCTTTTTGGGTCTCATTTAGTACCCCTTCCCTTACCTTTCTAAACATTAAAACAATATCTAAATTAGGCTCTTTAATGTAGCGTAAAAGATTAGAAGTAAATGGAGAATTACGACCGCTTCCATCCTCTGCCGATTGATTGGGAGCGGCGGCGAAAGCAATAACAGTTCCTTGAGGGGGTGAATCAACTTTAGTTAATCCTCTTACAGAATTTGAGGAACGCTGAGTAGAAGGCCACCGCCGATAAAAAGGATTCTCTCGACAAGCATCAATAATCACAATACTTATATGGCCTTCTGTCTCTGTCATTGCGTTTAGTACCGTACCTAAAGCCATACCTTCATAACGTACATCTTTCTCACGCAGGAGTTTAGCATTTACGGGAATCAAATAATTTTCTCCTCCGACTTCAATCCCATGTCCTGCAAAATAAAAAACACCTACTCCATCTTTTCTTAATTGGTGACTAAAATTCTCGACAGCATCTTCCATTGATTGCAAATCTTTATTTTGTAATAACGTTACCTCAAAACCTAAATCCTGCAATGCCTGGGCTACATCCGTTGCATCATTAACAGGATTTGCTAAAGCCCCTTCTTTGTAGTCCGCATTACCAATTACCAAAGCGAACCTAGATTGTCTTTGGGCGATTAAATTAGGGCTGATAGTCTTTAAAAAAGCTGGTGATGAAGGCATCAATGAAACAGTATCCTTCGCTAAAACCACAGAACTGAGAGTTATTTTAATAATGAATGACCCAAAAACTGTAATAATAGAAAGCGAGGCAAACCATTTAAGAGACAACATAAAAATCTAAAAACTAAATTTAATTGGGATTTATTTCTAATTCTGCAATTTTAACAGTCATTTTTTGAGATGAATCTAAAAGAATAACTTTCACACCATAGGATTTATCATGGGTATCCCTTAACAACCGTTGTAAACCTTGATCACTCATCGTTTCCAATGCAATTTTAGCTGTTTTAGGTGGCTCATTCAGCTTAAAAGCTTTAATAGGTAAAGCTTCTATTATTTTTGGAAAATCCCCTCGAACCCTAGAAGGAAGTGATTGCCCTTCAATCCAAACATCCCCCTTAAAATTAACTGACCTCACCTGATTTAAACGAACCGTTTCTGAATACCCTCCTGCCTCCACCGTTAACTTCGTTTCCCCAAAAGCCATTAACCGTCCCGTCAAAGGATTTCCCTGCTTGCGTACCACCGTCGCAGTATCAGGTACAACCACCTCCAAAACCGTTGATTGACTGCCGACACTCGCCGCCATTGAAACCCAGAGCGTAACGCCGATTAATCCAGAAAAAATACTTCTCTGCAAAATGACCTTATTCACAGAATTAACCCCTTAATATCCAGACAAATCAGGGCGTTGTCAGATGAAGAGATGATAAGGCACAATAGATAAAAGGCAAATTTAGGGAGAAAAACAATGAAATGTCCAGAATGCAAAAGCAATCACATCCATAAAAATGGTCATCGTGGTCAAAAA
>JAYKJI010000110.1:0-3056 GCA_035285405.1 Snowella sp.
AAGTTGTGGATCGCCTTTTAGACCGCTTAAGCGAAATCATCCCATCGCATGAATCTCATCTATCCCTTGCTATACAAGGGTTTTAAGTATTTTGGTAAATGTGCTACCCCCCTGAACGCTTACGATGCAACAATCAAAGAGATTAAAAAGTTATTGGGTTTCATGGTCTTTTATGTAATTAGTCAGACCATTCCAAAATACAATCTATCATATTTATTAAAGATTGTCAAATATCTTTACTGGGTAAGCATTTCAGAGTTTTTTTTGTAAAATAATGTTTATAGTTTCTTTGTTTTTTTGTTACATATGGATATAAATTGGATATGCTGAAAAAGTCCACAAAACGCGAAGGCGTTGCTGATGTCGGGCATAAATCGTTTTATCTGCAATTTTTGAAACTCAGACTCAAATCTCTAAAAAGGGTTTAGCGAGGTTGAACTGCGCCGCAATCGCCTAATGCTTCGTGAAGGAATACCAACTGTGAGATTCACCGCTAAAGAGTCCCACAAAAAAACTGCCGATGTAGTGACTGAGTTTTTGGGAGTGTTTTAAGTAAAGATTTATGTAAAAAGATTGCTGTATAAATCAAGCTCATGGTACGAAAGCAATTTTTTAGACTCCTGAAGGCAATTTTCAAACTTATTGAGGCATCGCAGCAATGTGCTGGTGTCCTTTTCTATCAGGCGATCCGGGTTTACTGGGGAAATTTGGTCAGAAATTTGGGGTCTGGGATCGGAGTGTATAAATCCATAGTAAGTAGGTCGATCGAAAAACCGAAGGAGGTTTTATGAAAAGTCTGAGTCCCCAAGAAATCCAAGGATGTTGTATGAAAACCCTTAGCCTCATTGAAATTTTAGAAATTCTAAAAGCTATCCTTGAGGTGATTGTTACCGTCTTCAGAATTTTTAATAGTCACTAAACGGATGCTGGACTATCCTCTGAACCATCTGGGGGGTAGTCCAGCATCCAATATTCACAGTCGCACTTGCATCATTTCCAAAAATGTCAACTAAACGAATAGCAATAGTCCGCTTTCCTGCTTTCATCAGGGGACTACTAACAGAAGTAACGATTGTCTGGGTGCGTTTCCCCCTGCCTCGAATTGCCTACCGTTCTTGGGTGATCGGGATAAGTGACATAAACTAACTCATTGGTTCCGTCGTCGCGGGTTCTTATTCCTAAATCAGGATGATTCGGATTTTAAGTCTGCAATAAAATCATCGTTTCTCGCCGAGGAGTCAAACTGTAGGGACAACTGCCATTGGGAACCCGTACACGCACAAACGGCTCCCCATTGCGATCGCTCAGATAGCTCGTGAATTTGGCAGTTACAGTTATTTCGGTGCGCCAGACCTCAAGGAAGATTCCACTCCTCGAACCTACGAAAAGATTCTGTTTGGGGATGTTCCCTATGCCCCTGAACAATTAACCTATGCCCTCAAACATCGCCAAGAATATCAGCAAGACTTTCAAAAAGCGATCGCAGGTTAGGGATGAAAGGGGTAAATTTTGGTTAAGGACATAAGCAATAGTCCGATTAAAGCAAAGACAGCCCCAAAAACTCCAGTGATTAATCCATAGCCTATCTGTCTCCATTTTGTGAGTTCCCCTACCTTTTCAGCTAGATCGGGAATTTTCTGAATGTAGGGCTGTTGAGCCTGTAGGGTAGCCTCTACTTTCCCCATACTGATTCTTAAATCCGTAATCTGAGTTTGAATATTGGCAATTTGTCCTGATTGGGCTGTAATCAGGTCTTTTAATTCTTTTAAGTCATTTTCCGTTACGGTAGCCATAGGTTATGATTCCTTTAGATATTTTGTGAATGGAGAGGGGGAAGTGTGCAGCTTCTCCCTTTCTGCTTTCTAGGTTAATCTCTTATGAACCAATAGAGCTACAAAGGTCGTTTCATCAAGATAGCAAGTCCCCATCCGCAACGCCCGTCCAATCAAGTTATCTCCGTTGTGCAATTTGGCGATCGCCGTCAAACAAAGGGCCTACGCTTCGATCATTAACTCAGGATTCTCTCTAATGCCAAAGATTCTGTACGTTGATATGGATAACGTGCTGGTTGACTTCCCTTCAGCTTTTCCGCACTTGTCCCCCGAAGTCCTACAGGAATACGAGGGCTGACTTGATGAAGTCTCTGGCATATTCAGCTTGATGGAACCGTTACCCCAGGCGATCTCGTTTTAAGTCTGTAATAAAACCATCGCTTCTCGCCAGGGAGTCAAAGTATAGGGACAATTGCCATTGGGAACCTGTACCCGCACAAACGGCTCCCCATTGCGATCGCTACTCAAATAATTAGGCGGTAAATTCTCCACAAGCCCCAAAGCAATCACTTTTTGATACCAATCCCCAAAACCGTGAGGAAGACCGCTCTGAGGGTCTTTAGTCTCCATAGGCTGCCATTTCTGTTGAATTGCCTTCACCAAATAACCTGTCGGATTTTTAACAGTTCCCTTGCGTTTGGCCTCCTTTAAAGCCGCGATCGCATTTTTAACCACCTCAGCCTCAGCCTTAGCAATTAGACCCATCACATAGGGATTTAGGATCACCCCCACATCCTCAGCCTTGCTCAGTAAATCCGAACTATCTTTGCGGCGCGGCGTGGAAAATTCTTCTTCTCCCATATCTGTCGGATCATCAAGAGCGGCCACTTCAAACGCTTGACTCTCATCGACAATCTCCAAACTGCCTACAGAGTTATGGTTTTCTTCGACAAATTCCAAAATGGCTAGAGACTCATTGCTTTTACCGATTGTCTTCAAACTGGCCATACAGCGATCGCTATCAGCAACAATCTCCAGATTGGTTAATTCCAAAACGTCTGCTTTAATAGTATCTTCCACATTCGTACTAAAAATTTCTCCCACAACAACAGGTTGTTTGCTTTTCTCTACCTTTTCTCTATGTATAGGAACGGGAGAATCTGGTGGGGCGACAAGAGAGCTAGAAGACAGACATAGCAAGCAACTTAGCCCTTTTACCTCGAATGTAATCCTTCAACCGATGGCGGCTAATTTGCATTAGCTCTTGAATAATTTTTTCATACA
>JAYKJI010000111.1:0-2873 GCA_035285405.1 Snowella sp.
TATCGGGAGATATTAAGGCTCTTGATCAAAGATTATCGGGGGAAATTAAGGCGTTAGAAAATAAAGTGGATGGGCTAGGTAAGCGTTTAGATAATCAGGAGTTTTTAAATCGTGGGGTGGTGGTGGCGGTTTTAGCGGCGTTAATTGCGGGGGGAGCTAAGTTATTTGGCTTCTTACCCAAGGGGTAATTTTTGAGGTTAGGGGCGATCGCCGAATAATTGATACTTGATAGAAGGAGCGAGCGCGGTTTATTTTGATATGATTGCCTTTTTGTATGCTAAGGGATAAAACCGACAAACAATCTGGATGGGTTAATAGACGCAAATAGGCTAAAATCTAGATCGTAGAGATGGGGACTAATTATGGTGTCGAATCGCATTGATCAATTTCAAGAAGCATTTCGTAATTTACAGTTACAACCGTTAGTAACACCAGAAGAAATTAAAAAGTTTCGGGTGGAATACAGTGAGGAATTGCTAGATGAATTAGAGCAACGTATTTTAGATTGCAATGATTACAATAATCAACTCATTTTTGCGGGGCATCGCGGTTGTGGGAAATCCACCCTATTAACGGAATTTTCAGAAAGAATCAATAATACTTACTTTACCGTATTTTTCTCGATCGCGGATTTAATCGAACAGTCAGACATTAACCATATTAATATTCTTTTTGCGATCGCGGTGCAAATGATGGCCAAAGCCGACGCAGAAAAAATTGACATTGACCCAGGAAAAAAACAAGTATTCTTTGATTGGTTTAAAGAAAAAACCTTTGTTGAAGAACATAAAGCAGGCATTGAAGCAGAAGTCGGTTTTGACTTATTTGGATTCATTAAAAGTAAGTTAAAAACGGATGCAACGATGCGCGAGGAAATCAAAACTAAATTTTTGCGTAATCCTCGTGAGCTAATCAATACCCTAAATCTGATTGCGATAGCAATTAAGCTGGCTTGCAAAAAAGAAATTGTCGTGATTATTGACGATCTGGATAAGTTGGATTTGTCCAAAATTGAAGAAATTTTTAAAAATAATGTTAAGGCACTACTAGAACCCAATTTTATTGTTATTTATACGATTCCCATTGCCACGATTCGGGATGGTGTTCTCAAAAAACATATTGAAGATGAAACCAGTAATCGTATTTTTGTCATGCCTGTTTTAAAAATCTATGCAAAAGGTGAAAGTCATCAACCCGAACCTGAATTTGTTATCACAATGATGGAGCGGTTACGGATGATTTTAGCTAGACGAATTGATAATGATCTGATTGATCAAGATGTTGCCCAACAAATCTGTCTTGCGAGTGGTGGCGTGATTCGAGAATTGATTCGTGTCGCTCAGGAATGTTGTCGTTTGATACTGGTGCAGTTACGAAAAAAACAGAAAAAACTGGAACCCATTGAGGGCTTAAAAATTGATCAAACCATTGTTAATGAAGCTCTAGATATTATACGCAATGATATGGCCATTACGTTGAGTAAAACGGATCGAGAAATTTTAAAAGAAACCTATCATAACTATCGTCCTGATGATCCCAAACAGCAAGATTTTCTCGATTTACTCCACAATATCTATGCGATCGAATATCGTAATACGGAAACTTGGTATGATTTGCATCCTTTAATGATTGTGCAGTTAAAACAGGAAGGGTTAATTGCGTGAACACTTTAACCGCTCTCTCTGTTACTCAAGCCAATGAAGAAACGTATCACAAATTGTTAGTTTCCCTGGAGGCGGGTTTGGGGATGTTACAGATTTTTATTGCAGTCTGTGACAACGATCGCCAACGCGAAGAGATTATCGCCAACTATGAGCGCGAATTAGCTGGTATTGCCCAGACTTTTCGAGTCCATCTTGATGCCCAGGAACCCAGTTTACGGTTAGCGATTTCTCAGCAAATAACGGTTCGGGAAAATGCGATCGCAACGGTAACGGGTACGGAAGGATTGTCGGAGCGGGGTGAATCTTTAGAAAAGTTTTTTGGTTATTTGCAGTGGACGCGGGAAGGATTGCGAGAATTGAAGATGCCCATTGTTCTCTGGATGCCAGCGCGGATTTTTGCTCAATTGGCTAAAAAAGCTCCTGATTTTTATAGTTGGCGTAATGGCATTTTTCAATTCCAGCCTGAACCGTCTTTTGTAACGAATGAACCATCAGGAAATCGAAACATTGATCTAACCCAAAACGACTTGTCGAGTTCGTTATTTTCGGTGGAACAATTGGAATCGTTCCTCGCCCAAGGCATTGAGCAATGGGGAGAAAATAGCCGTAATTTGGAACCGCTTTATAGTCAACTGGGCAGTCTCTATGTGAGTCGTGTGCGGTCTAGAGAGTCAGAAAATTGGGAACGGGAATATGCTCTAGCTCAGAATTATTTACAGAAAGTGATCGCCTTACAAACGCAATTTAAACAGGATGAGTCTCTGGCCAACAGTCTCCACAATTTGGCTCGTCTTTATCATTACCAGCGAGAATACGAACAAGCAGAAGCTCTTTATCAGCAAGCTCTGAAAATTAATCGAATGGCAGAAAATCAGGCTGAAATTGCCAAAGTCCTCAACAATTTGGCGAATTTGCACAGTGATAGAAATGAAAGGTTGATCGCAGAGGCCGAATACCAAGAAGCCTTGCAGATTAGGAGAACCTTAGCAGAGGAGAATCCCCGTAGCTTTTTGCCCGATGTGGCCATGACTCTCAACAATTTGGCGATTTTGCACGGTGATAGAAATGAATTGGCGATCGCAGAGGCCGAATACCAAGAAGCCTTGCAGATTTATCGAACCTTAGCAGAGGAGAATCCCCGTTCTTTTCTGCAATATGTCGCTGATACTCTCAACAATTTGGCGATTTTGCACCGTGCTAGAAATGAAT
>JAYKJI010000112.1:0-4641 GCA_035285405.1 Snowella sp.
CCCCACAATTACGATGGCAAACATTGGGGCTAAGTTCACCCCCTACGGTTTCCGAGATTGAATCGTTACTGACATAAAAAAACGCCCATTAAGAGCGTTTAGTTACGGATTAAACTTCAACACAGGACAAATCTAAAGTCCTGTAATGCCATCGGTTCCCTAATTCTTTATCTAGGGATTCCCTTAGCTGATAGGGTCGCAACGGCTCCTTACTGATAATTTCAACCGTCACGGTTGCGCTGGTTTGACGGTGTTCTAAAATTGCTATAGTCTTGACCATGATTTACCTCGATTACTTTAGTCGGAAAATAAACTTTTCTGGTTGGGAGACGGTGGGGATAGGGACTGGCTTAAATTTCAACGCCAAAGTCAACCCCCAGCACTGACTCGATTTTGCGGATAGTTTCGATAGGGACTGATTGCTTTCCTGACTCGATTCGATACCAGTTCTGGGGACTCATATCAATCGCACGGCAGATTTTAGCGACAGACCGCCGATCATTTAGCCTCGCCTCTCTGATTTTGCTTTCGAGGGCCGGGACTTCTACCTCTACTAACTTTGTAACCTTCATTGGCTTACTGTTCATGGTGTTACCTCAATGATACCTGACTTTGATCATAGTAACATAATAGGTTACAACTCGCAACTTGACAAGCTATCACGCGATGGTTTATAGTAATTACATGAGGAAACGGAACGCACACCGCAAGCCCTGAGTTAACCAAAGTGCCTAAAACCAAAGCGATCGCCCCTGTCCAAAGTAAGCGATCGCCCTAGTTCCGACTATGCTAGAGTATCACGATTTTATGCTGATTGACCGCGATGAAGCCAATAACGCGGCTAAACCTACGGATGATGATGCGGGGCATTGGGAGGCATTGACCGCTCCCTATCTCAAAGATTTTTCCGATAAGTCCCCTGCGTGGTGGGTTGGTTTTGTTAGCGGTATTGCCAAACGCTTTGATGTTGAGATTGAAGCGGTAGCTATTCCAGACCGAGGTAACTATGGTTACTCTGGTTCGGAATGGTAGTTAAAAGCAAAAGGGGAAGTTAATTCCCCTCTGATTAATATTTTTTTGCACATCAAACAAAGGAATTGTAAGTATGTCTGAAAGTATCAGTCAATTTTCCGCTATTGAGTTACCCGGTCACATTGCTAAAGAGTTTAGCATTGATGGAAAAACGGGGCAAGGATTTGTTACGCGGAAAGGACTCGCTCGATTATGTGGAGTCACTCGACAATCTGTTCAACAGCTTCTTAGTGCAATTGCACAGTGCAAACAAAGTCTTCCTAAAAACCTTAAACCCTTTGCAGGGCAAGACTTTACAGGGGGCAACCAAATCCCTGATGTACTAGTTGCAGGTGTAGGGTAAAGACGGCCACCTTTTTACTCAAAAAATAGATGAATACCTTACCAGTGAAGGATTTGAAGGTGGTCACTTTTTAGTAAACAAACAGGTAATATTAGAGAGGAATCCATATGTCAGTTTTGATGATGTCCGAGCCGAAAAACAATCAAGCAAAAACCCAGTTTAAGCCTAGAGGGGAAATCCCTCGCTCTAAACAGCCGATAGGTGTAAGACTTCCTCTTGACCTAGACGCGATTGTTCGATCTCTAGAAAACCGTACAGAGTGGATTGAGTCTGCCATCCGAGAAAAACTTGAAAGAGAAAATCGGTTATAGCCTTGACAATCCCTGTATAACACGGTATTCTATTGTCAGGGGTGGCGTAGTTTTGCGACAGTAACCACCCTTAACAAATTAACTTTTATTGCGAATTTTAAGATTCGCTTCTCCTATGCTACAAAATTCTGCCAACAATTACCATATCGAAAATAGCGAAATGCCCGACCACATCGCTAAGGAGTTTCAGGTTGACGACAATGTACAAGGGCTGGTTTCTGTTTCAAAACGCGGACTAGCGCGGCTGTGTGGAACTAGCCATCGTAGCTGGGGACGTAGTGGGAGCATTTTCACCCAAAAAATTGACGAATACCTTGCCAGTGAAGGTTTTGAGAGTGGGAGCATTTTGGTCAACGGGCGGGTCTCTGACATCATTGCACCGCTAGTCATCAAATACTACGCCTATCAAGGTCGTGAGCAAGCCCAAAAAGTAGATAAAGCATTGGGGTCTATCGGTTTCCGTACTTTAGGGCAACGACTCCTAGACTGGAAACCACCCGTTACCTTAACCGAAAAAGAGATTGTGGCTTTATTCGTGTTACCCGTAGCGGCTCCTTATTCCCCTAAATTTGAAGTTGAATTTTATAATCAACTTTCTCGCTTAACTGGATTAAAACAGCAAGGGCATTTACGTCCTCACTACTGGGCGCAGTTAACTAAGGAGTTAGTTTACGATTATATGCCATCGGGCGTTTACGACGAGATTAAACGTTGGCAACGTTCTACCGACCCCGACAAAAAGACAAAAGTTCACCAATATATGAGTGAGGTAGGGAGTGAAACCTTAATTAATCACCTTAAGAATTTATTGATCTTGATGAGTGCGGCTTCTAGTTTATCGGAATTAAAACGCTCATTAAATCAATCCATTACCAAAAACTACCTTCCTACGTTTTGGGAGGTGAAATAATGGAAAAGCCGTTTTTCTTTGTTTTAGAAGACCTTGAAGAATATTGGATCTGTTACGGCATTCCACCACATAAATTCTTTAAGGTTTTATCACTCCCACTGGATGAAGTTTATGGCTATTGTCAAACACTTAATGAACAAAAAGAGGCAAGATGTTAACCAAAGACTATCAAGAGGCTTTACTAGGCTATCTCAATAGTGAAATTCCCTTGCAAGGGATTCTCTATGACATCAATCTACTTCCTGAATGTTGCCTAAATGACTATCAGACCCATTTTATGTTTGGCATGATCGCCATGTATCGGCAACTTAAAGATAAATAATCTGAAACTAAGAGCGGGGTCAACCCGCTTTTATTATCCATTAATTTATGAGGTGACAATGTTCAATAAAAACGACTACGAAACCCCCGATAATATCGCTAAGGCAATGGCTAAATTAATCCTGCCCACTGACCGCTATATTTTAGAGCCATGCGCAGGCACGGGGCAAATTGTTAAGGCTTTATTGAAAGTCGTAAACGATGACACAACAATACTAGCAAACGAGATTAGCAAAGAAAGGTTTAGGAAGTTATGCCAAATTAATAAGGTATCTGCCAAGTGTAACGACTTTCTGTATGTTGATTCCCCCCATGCGTGGGATTTAATCATCACTAATCCCCCTTTTGATTATGCTCTGGAATTTATTGCTAAGTCGTTAACCTTGCTGAACGATAAACCAGAATCAAGGCTTTTATTCCTTATGCCGATTGATACTTTTTCCAGTCAGGGACGGGCTAACCAACTTCAAGAGTTAGATTGTCATATCTCCAAGATTCATATTATCCCCGGCAGAATTGACTACCTGAAAGATGGAGTCCCTATGAGCAAATGCCAAAAAGAAATTGACGGAGTTCCCCAATTTAAAAACGGTAAACCCGTCATGTGTTCTGGTCGTCAAGTGTCGGACGCTGTTTTTGAAATCAAAAAGGGAAAAGGAGAAAATTTTACATTCCTGAATGTATAAACTAAGAGCGGGGTTAACCCGCTTTTTCTTTAGGGTTCTAACTCTTCTTTTAACTGTTTAATTCTCTGTTTAACCTCACTTTCAATCATTTCAATCGTATTCGTATCTAATAATTCATGGGCAATATAACAGAATACGGCGTGGTAAGCTTTTGGTCTAAGAAATTGGATTAACTGGTCATTAGCGTGACGGTTTTCTTCCGCATGAATCTGTACTTTATGTTTTGATGCTCCCAGTTCTTTCTTTAAGACTAGAATGCGCTTGTCAATGCGAAAACTAAGTCGTCCTAAATGTTTCCGTTTCTTCTCTAGGTCAAATCTCATTTCCTCTGATAACGATTCATTCATTAATCGCTGTTTGATTGCCATGATATGTTCCTGATTGGAAAGTTTGGCAAGTTTACACTCCTCAAGGGAGAATTTATCAATAGATTTAAATCTTAAGTTAGACATTAGAATTAACCGTACCTCAAGACGACAAAACAATAATAGAATGTCTTACTTTTTTATTTTCTCAATGCAATTTGACCGAGATAAAGGATTAGATTCTGGGCGGTTATCTCTTAACCACCTTAGAGAAGGTCATAAGGCGATCTGGGTTGCCACTAGCTCAACGGCTGATAAGCAGGGAGCCGAAGATTTTAACCTCAAGGGCGGTTTAATTCCCCCTCAGTATCGTTGTGGCATCCCTAATTGGACTGTGCAGACTACGCCTATCCCGATGCCCTCCGTTAAGGGGGTTGAAGGTAATTTTTATAAGATTGACCCTTACGCTGTTAAAGCCCAACCATCGGGAACAATTCGAGGGGATTTTGGCATTCATCGTGACGCTAACGTACCGGGGTCTGCTGGCTGTATTGTGATGAGCGGCGATCGCTTTAAAGACTTTGAATCCAAGATGCGAGAATTAGCCAAGCAAGGCATTAAATCTATCCCGCTTTTTGTGCAGTATTCTTAATATTCAGAGTCCTTTGCGGGATCAATAACCTCTGAGCCGTCCCTGTGGGCGGCTTTAGTGTTTATCCAGTAGGAATAGGGA
>JAYKJI010000113.1:0-5881 GCA_035285405.1 Snowella sp.
CGATTAAAGAAAAGCAACCGGATTTTGTGCTCATTTTGCCTTGGAATTTAGGGACGGAGATCATGTCCCAGTTAAGTAGTGTCAAAGACTGGGGAGGACGGTTTGTCACTGCAATTCCTAATTTAAAAATTTGGTAGAATCCTGAATAGACAAGCAAAATAAAAAGTACTTATGGTTCAAGCAACACCTCTTGCATCACTAGGCAGGACTTCTTTTACCTAAGCTCTATGGAGCTGTTTATGCGAGGACAGTCTGGAAATTTTTGCGCCTTTGAGTCGATGTTTTGATGAAAACAGATAAATGGTTTTACGAGTTGTTTTTGTCGCAACCGGGGATGTTAGCGGACTTAATACCTGATGTTGATGCGAGTTGGCAGTTTAGTTACAGCGCGCCGGTGATTAAGGAGAAGGAATTTCAGTTTGATGGGGTGTTCACTCCGCTCTCGGATAACCCGATGGCGCCGATGGTGTTTGCGGAAGCGCAGATGCAAACGGAAGAGAATTTTTATCGACGGTTTTTTGCTGAGATTTTCCTCTATCTGGAACAGTACAAAGTATGTCGTCCGTGGCGGGGATTGTTGATTTTGCCCAGTCGGGACTTCACTTTCGGCCCGGAGCTACCCTATCAAGATTTGTTGGAGCATCGGGTAACGCGGCTTTATCTGAGGGATTTGAGAACAAAGCGGAAGCTCAATCCCAATTTGGCGTTGTTGCAGTTGTTGGCGACAAATCAGGCTCAAAGTGCAGTACTGGGTAAGGAACTTTTGCAAACGGCAGAAACAGAGGGAGAATTTGAGCGACGATTGAGTTTGATTGAGACTATACTGGCGAATAAGTTCCCTGATTTGACCAAGGAGATGATTATGCAGTTGCTAGATTTAAAACAAACGGATATTACCCAGTCTCGTTTTTATCAACAGATTCGCCAAGAGGGTCGTCAGGAAGAGGCGGCCGCCTTAGTAATTCGTCAACTAATTCGTCGGCTGGGGGAGTTGTCTGCGGCTCAGGTGGAGCGAATTCGTTCGTTATCTGTGCTTCAGTTGGAGGATCTGGGGGAGGCGCTGTTGGATTTTACGACTATGACCGATCTGGATTATCATTTAGCAAGGTTTCAGGAATAGATTCACTTCATCCTGATTTAAAGATTTGCTAAAACTCAAAAACTTATTCAAAATACAGAGCATTACTGGCGTCTAAGAAATCCTCGTTATTTCCGGCAAGTACAGATAGATCCTCTAGGGGGCATTTGTTGGCCGGAAGGGAAAAATTTAGCGCCGGATGGGTTACAACGCTACCTAGAAAAAGTACAAACTTTATGAATGAATCACGAATTTACTACACAAGTCCATTGATCGACGTACAATGCCTATCATTAGTCGTTTTTTAGGAATTACGATCTGCATGTACTGGAATGATCATTCGCCGCCTCACTATCATGCAAAATACGGTAAATATGAAATTATTGTCGAAATTAACACGGGCATAGTAAGTGGGTCTTTCCCAAAACGGGCATTGCGTCATGTTTTGGAATGGCACGATTAACATCAACCCGAGTTGATAGCCAATTGGCAACTTTGCCGCCGACAAGAAGAGCTAAAATTTATTCTTCCTTTAGAGTAAAGTTATGTTTTTACATATTGTTTCTGCTTCTTACATTGATAACTATAAGATTAAGATTCAATTTAATGATCATCGTACTGGAATCGTTGATCTGGCCGATAGCTTAAAGGGCAAGGTTTTTAGACCATTACAAGACTTGGACTTATTTCAGCAGTTTGAAGTTGATGTGGAATTGGGAACAATTTGTTGGCCAAATGGCGCCGACTTTGCGCCTGAGTATTTATACTTTCTTGTATTTCGCAATCTACCTGAATTGCAGGAACAGTTTGAAAAATGGGGATATTTACCTGCTAAAGTTGCTGTTGGCTGATTCTTTCCCTAAAATAAATAATCTTGCCCTGTGAAGTTGCACTCAAAACAAATTCTATGTCCAAATCCCGAATTTACTACACCAAGCCCTCGATTACTGAGCTAGAAGTGGAATATGCCACTGACGCCGCTCGGAATGGTTGGGGCGATCGCTGTTATGAATACATTTTTCGCTTTGAAAATGCGTTTAAGTCTCATCTTGCCGTTGACTATGCGATTGCCACTTCTAGTTGTACGGGGGCGTTGCACATGGGGATGGCAGCCCTAGAGATTGGCCCTGGTGATGAGGTGATTTTAGCGGATACGAATTGGATCGCAACGGTGGCTCCCATTGTCCATCTGGGAGCAAAGCCGGTATTGGTGGATATTTTGCCGGATAGTTGGTGTATTGATCCCGTTTTGGCGGAGCAAGCCATTACGCCTCGGACGAAGGCGATTGTGGCGACTCATATTTACGGCAATCTCTGTGATATGGAGGCTTTGTTGGCCATTGGAGAGCGTCATGGCATCCCGATTATTGAGGATGCGGCGGAGGCGATCGGCTCGGTTTACTATGGCAAGCGGGCTGGCTCAATGGCCAAGTTTGGCAGTTTTTCTTTCCACGGCACAAAGACGTTGACAACTGGGGAGGGGGGGATGTTTGTGACCAATGATCCCGATCTGTATGAAACGGTGTTAACGCTCTCGAATCATGGCCGGGCTAGGGGGCAAACGAGGCAGTTTTGGGCGGATATAGTGGGCTTTAAATATAAGATGTCTAATATCCAGGCGGCGATCGGCTGTGCCCAGATGGAGCGGATTGAGGAGTTGATTGGCCGTAAACGGGAGATCCTGTGCTACTATAGGGAAAGTTTGGAGTGCTTGCCTAGTTTGACAATGAACCCTGAGCCAGAGGGTACAGTGAATGGGGGATGGATGCCAACGGTGGTATTTAGCCCTGAATCTGGTATTACTCGGGAAAAGTTACAAGCTCTTTTTAAGGAAGAGAATGTTGATGCCCGTCTTTTCTTTTGGCCTTTATCAAGTTTGTCAATGTTTGAAGACCAACTTCAAAATAAGTTTGCATGGGATATTCCAACAAGGGCAATCAATTTGCCCAGCTATCATGATTTGAGTGACGAGGATATTAAACAGGTAATTAATGCTATGATTGATAATCTTTATTCAAAAAGACGCAAATAGGTTAAAAAAATGAATCAACGAATCAAAGTAATGATTGCCGGTATTGGTGGTGCATCACTAGGTACGGAAATTTGTAAGTCCCTCAAACTGGCTAAAATATACGATGTGTTTGGATGTGATATCTCTCGGACTGCTTATGGTCTCTATGAGAATAGCTTTTTGAAAAGCTACCATATCTCGTCTAGTCACTATGCAGAAAATGTCTTAAATGCTTGTATTGATGCAGGTGCAAAGTGGCTAATACCTGGCGGTGAACAGCCAAATAAACTTTTAAGCGAAGAAACAAAACTATTTGCTACCGCAAATGTTCATGTAGTAACAAACTCACCTAGATTAGTATCTACTTGCACCAACAAAGAACTTACTTTTAGTAAATTAGCGGAATTGGGAATACCAATTCCTAAAACCATTTCACTACAAAGTAAATCAGATTTAGACTATATCGGATTGCCATGTATTGTTAAGCCTTCAACAGGAACGGGTGGCAGTGTTTCTGTTTTTTTTGCAGTTAGCATTGAAGAGGCTATGGTTTACGCTGAGTTTATTAAACGTAATGGGAGTGAACCTATTGCCCAAGAATATATTGATATTAACGAGGGCGAATTTACGATTGGTGTTTTGTCTCTTCCCAGTCAGAAAATTGTTGGATCAATTGCGCTCAAGCGAGAATTAAACGCCAAATTATCAGTTGCATACCGAGGTCGTGGTGGTATAATTTCTAGTGGCTATTCTCAAGGCTATATTGGCGAGTACCAGGAACTCTGCAAGCAAGCGGAAAATATCGCTAAAGCTCTCCACAGTGCTGGTCCGATTAATATTCAAGCAAGAGTCAAAAATGGAAAACTTATGCCATTTGAAATTAATCCACGGTTTTCAGCATCAACATATCTTAGGGCCATGGCTGGTTTTAATGAAGTTGACATAATGCTTCGTCACTTAGCCCTGCAAATGGAACCTCAAAAACCGTTAATTCAGGCTGGTTGGTATTTGCGTAGTTTAACAGAGCAGTATGTTTCGCAGGAGGATTTAAAATGACAATACGCTGGATCACACCCCACTTAGGCACAGGGCCCGCCTTGCAAGTTCACCAAGAAGCGGGCATGAAGATTATTGATGTCCGCGATCTGGTCGATAAAGCAGGCAATCGTTCCGATTCGGTACGACAGAAACTAATCGAAGGATGTGATTCACTGCGTGCTGGAAATAAAACACTGGTGTGTTGCGACTATGGCATTTCCCGCAGTAATGCGGTGGCTGTAGGCATACTTGCCATGTACGAATCCATCCCGTTTGAAGCGGCCGTGCGACGCGTATTGGAAGCAACGGGTGAAAGAGAGATCAAAGTTGCCCCATTGCAGGCAGTGCGCTGGGCACTTGGCGTGGAAAAAAAACATAGTCATCACCAGAAACGCCGTGTGTTGGTAACTGGCGCAAGCGGGACGCTTGGCAAGCCCGTCAGTCAGAAGCTCGCCGAAGCATTCGAGGTTTTTACTCCGAGCCGTAGCGAGCTTAACCTAGAACTGGGCAGTACCCAACTTGACCTGCTGGTGGGGGATGCTGAAATAGATTGCATCGTGCATCTGGCTAATCCCCGCATTTTTACCTCCAATACTGCACTGGGCGATACGCTTACCATGTTACGTAATATATTGGATGTGTGTGTTGTGCGTAGTATCAAGCTAATATATTTGTCAAGTTTTGAAGTTTATTCTGGCTATCGCACTAGCTATTTATTGGCAGATGAGGCGCTTCCTTTGCTGCCAAAGGGATCTTATGGAGAAACTAAATATTTGGCCGAAATGCTGATTAAGCATTGTCGGCAGACGCAGGGCTTGCAGTGTATCATGCTACGCTCGAGTCCGGTATATGGGGTTGGCAGTGACAGGCCTAGATTCATTTACAACTTTATCGATAAGATAAAGCACTCCCAGCGTATTCTGACTCACCGATACAACAATGGTCTACCAGCCCTCGATTTACTTTACATAGATGATTTGGTATCAGCAGTGACCCGGGCCGTTAACTATGATTTTTGTGGGGATTTTAATATCGGCACGAGCGTGATTACTTCTACAGAAAAAATAGCAGAAATTTTGAGAGAGTTGATTGGTGGAAAGATTGCTATTGACTCGGTCGCAATAGATGATGATACGGCCTGCATTGCAATGAATTCTAGATTAGCAACTGAAAAAATTGGCTGGCAGGCAACAATTGGAATCAACAAAGGTCTCCAGAAAATTGTTAGGGTGTATCCCACTTAGTCAGATTGGCCCTCACCCCTCGGCCCATCTCCCAAAAAGGGTGAGGGCTGCTCATGTGGGATAGACCCTAATTGTTACGCAATCATTACCCAGTTAACAAGAGAGGATTTAGTCATGTCGTCTATTAATGAAAAACAGCTCCAAGAGACTTTTGTTTGGTCGCGATCAACATTTCATAGTGAGTACAACGGCTATTTAGCCCAATACAAAGTCGAGTCATGCTTTGAAAATATTCGAGGCAATTCGTTGCTAGATTTGGCTTGTGGGGATGGCATGATGACTGAAATGTTCGCCCAGAAAGTTTCGCACGTAGTTGGCGTTGATGCAAACGGAAATCACTTAGCCGAGGCGCGTAAGAGACTACCATCAGTAGAATTTCATGAATGTTTGGTAGAAGAACTTCAATTGAATGAGAAATTTGATACGGTGACCATGCTCGACTTGCTTGAGCATGTTGTTGATCCAATTGCACTTCTGCAAAAGGCGGCAAGTTTTTTAAATGATGATGGG
>JAYKJI010000114.1:0-16637 GCA_035285405.1 Snowella sp.
ATAAGACGATTGAGAAAATCATCTGTGAATTTTATTCCGAGCGAATTTACTAGTTTAGATTTTAAAATAGCAAATTTGGAACAATTAAGTGAGTTCAAAAGTAAAAAATCTCTTTATTTTTGACTAAGTTTGATAATCCGATGCAATAACCGCAGTCCTTCTTCCCTTGTACTTGATTGCTTAACCGAAAATCGCATATCTATACTGACACGAGTTGTATTAGTCGTATTGGTTTTTGTTCCGTGATCTAGATAACCACCATCAAAAATCAGGACTTGACCATACTTAACAGGAATTGGTTGATAGTCGGCTAAACCATAATCAGATTCAACCCAAAGAGTCGCCGTATCATAAACATCAGTAAATGGCATCCAGAAATTAATTTGATCCACTCTATTGGTTACTGAAACATCATTATGAAATGCACTAACACTAGCTGTCCCCGCTAGATGAACCCGCATTTCAGGATGGCTAGAATAGGTTAAAGATTGACCAACCAAAGGAGCTAATATTTTCACCATAAAATGACGATATAGCTGATAAAATGGCGAATCATCTTTCTGATTTCTCATTAACTGACGCATTGCTAAATTATCTTCATTCGATAGGCGTATTTTATAGCCCAAACGCTTTTTTTTTGCCAGAATAAAATCATGAAGATTCTCTAAATGTGGAACTTTAAAAACATCCCTTTTTAATATTTCAGCAAATGGCCATTCTTGAGGATCGTATTTAATTAAACAATATTTAGAAAAAACTTTCATTGTTCTAATACTGGTAATTTTTAGGTGTGGACAATAGTAAATGTTGGATAACAAGGGGATTAAACCCCTTGCCTGCTTACAAATGAGCAAACCTTTCTGCTGAGCCAGAAAAGCGGAAAAGTGTTAGGTTTACGTCAATTTAGATAAAATCTTCTGTAGGATTTGATAGGTAAGATGGTGACGTTCCCAGGCAGTCCAAACTAATAATCCACCTTGATCACTGGCTTCGTAAATTGGCTGTAAAAGGTTTTCCCATGCCCAACTTGGTAAATTAAGATTAAGGGAATTTTTACGTAGTAAATCCCCAGGGGAGCAGGGTTTCATACCCGTTAGTTTGAGGGTCTGCTTATCTTGAGTTGCTCCCGCTTTTCCGTAACCCATCGGTAGTAAGCTCAAAGGATCTACTGAGACGCTAAATTCACCTGTTTCTAATCCTGCGGGGCCACCAGTCCAGACGAGGGTATTTTTCAGAATTTTTTGTTCTTTAACAGCTTGACCCGCAATTTTTAAAGGTTGTTCGCTAAGGTCAAAGTTAACGATCGCACTTGTTGTTCGATCAGCGACTCGAACTTCATAGGCGACTTGAAGAGCTTTGGGAAAAATATTTTTGCTCTGTAAATCGCCGAAAGGAATTAATTCTCCTGCGATCGCCAACCCTTGACTTTGAAGTTCTACTTCGCTTTCTTGACCATTATAAGTAGAGATAATCTTGGGGCCAGACTCATTATTTTGATGGAGAGAAATGGTTAGATTTGCTTGGGAACTTAGAAGAGTATATTCACCAATAAAGTGGCAAAGGTTTAGTAATAATGGCTCAATTGCTTGGGCGATAAAAGTATTATTGCCTTGGGGGTTACTAGAGTCAGTGTAAATAAGTCCTTCTAATTGTCGTTTTTGTTTCAGAGAAGGATTAACAGTCAGATAGCCACTATGGGGATTACCATCCTCTTGACTCCATTCTATTCGGCCTTGGATAAAACGCCAATTTTTAATTAATTGCCCATTGACATAAATCCGACTTTTTTGTAATTGTTTAGTATTACCTAAGATGAAAATAATAAACTGAGGGTTTAGACAGAGGTAAACACCAGACCAGGGATAAAGCTCTTGACTAGTAACAGTTTTCCAAGTGTTAATCAGTTTAGCAATATCGGCATTATAACCATTTTTACTTGACCATTTTTCTAGTTCATTTGCCAAGATATTTTTCTGGTGTTTAAAATTTCCTTGCAATGATTTAGCAAGAACTTTTTGACACAATAAATCGTGAACAAACTGGGAATTATTAGAACGCTTTGATTTGAGACTATAGCCCTTCGCCGCTAATTGCATTGCCCCAGCAGTGCGTTTCTTAAGCATGAGCTTTTCCCAATCCGATAGTGCAGAGGAATGACCATTAGATAAAGCCAATTCAGGACTAGAACTATAGACTGATCTTAACTCAGGATCGTCCTTTAAGGAGAGAATAAAACGAGCGGCGGCGGTATCTTCTTGCCATTGATAATCTCGTGGAATTTTAAAGCTCTCAAAATGTCGGAAGGCTTCCATTTCCCTTGCCCCATAGCGATTAATTTCTCGTAGGGGATTGGTGGGCTGTTTGGGAGTCATTCCAGGTTTTAATAGTCCTAAGCGTCGCATCATCTCCTCGTCGGCGATCGCCGCTTCTTTAGGAGCTAAATAGAATGTTGAAATACCTGTTACCTGCCGTTGAATTTCTGGTTCGTATAATTGCTGAAGGGTATAAACATCCATTACTGGTTCAATCCCCAAATAGCGGGAACCAATATAATTAGTAACAGGATAATCTTTGCCGTAATACTTTTGCAGATAATCCAATAAAATTGGAAATCCACTGTTTAAAAAACCCTGACGACGATAACCTAATTCTCCGACTAAACCAACTTGCCAAAGAACTACATGAACATGAATATCAGGAACCCTGGCACGAATTAACATATCCGTTGCTTCAAAGGTTTGCATTCCAGGCTGACTCGGATCAACTCCTAAATCCGCACAAAGGGTATCCAAAGCACTAATGCCTGCCCGCATTGTCGCCCGATAGCCTTCACGCCGTGCAATTTGAATCGCTCGATGAGTGGAAAGGACAAAAATGCCAGGATGACCGTAATAAATACCGACAACTTTTTGACCCTGGCGCATATAGTAAAGCATCGCCTCAGTCATTTGCATATAGGTTATATAACGAACCTTATTCTCATCATAAAGAACATAAAGATCATAAGCATCGGGGCGCAAACTTTTCAACCAAACGTTAGTGGCTGGATCGGCAACACAATAGAAAACTTTATCGGCCTCTTGAATAATTTTTTCATCAGTCGCAGTAAAACCAACGGTTTCAATTCCCGAACCAATAATAATCAGTTCCCCCGTATGTTGGGGAGCATTACTGGGTAGTTGGGAGCGATGAGGTAACTGCTCAGGATCATCTGTAATTTGAGATTTGAGAGCCGCAATATTTTGAGCTAATTCTTCCCAAGCTTTCTCATGGTCTTTTTGAGAAGGATATGGGGAAAATGATTTTTCATGCTGTGTCGTTGAGAGCATCTTTTTTGCAGTTATTGTAAGTAGGATAATGTTTTGCTTTGCTGGAAAACTAAAATTAATTCACTATAAATTATGGCATCTTGAAAAAATAGAGATTTTTACTGAAAAAATTTGATATTTTGGAAATTTTTCGCAATAAATAAATTAATCAAGATGCCCATTTATCTTTCGGGATTGATTAGGATTTAACCAACGTCAACACCAGAATAAGTTCCACTACAGGGATTTTCAGGAGCGACCATTTGCAACGTCCCAGTAAAAGACTGTTGATTATTACTGTTCTGAGAAAAGGTCAGAGTTGCGGCACTGTAGTTCCCAGTTGCGGGCCAAGACAATTGACAGCTTGCAGGGTTAAAACTCCAATTATTGATAACACTGCCATCAAGAAGAACTTGAGCTTCCCCTGCTGAAGGATCATCAGGATCAACATCCGTATCAGTGTCAGTTACTACGTCAGTATCCGTATCCGTATCAGTGTCAGTTACTACGTCAGTATCAACATCAATATCAACATCAATATCAACATCAACAACTACGCCAAAATCAACATCAACATCCACATCAATGTCAACATCAACATCCACGTCGGTGTCAACATCCACATCCACGTCAACATCAACGTCAGTATCAATATCAGGAGTGCCAATATTCTTAATTGTTAAAGTGGGAGGTGAAGCCCAGGGAGAATAGGTAACTTGTGTGTAGTTACCTACCCATTGCAGAATCGAAGTACAGGGAATGCTCATAAAAATTGGTCTCCGTGAAAAAATAGGTTATCAGGGGTGTCGAGATCACTCTTGTCTAGCTAACCCGCTACCAATAATACGATTGAGAAAGTCATCTGTGAATTTTAGTTTGAGCAGATTTACTATTCTAAGTTTTTGGGCTGCGATCGCCTTTCCAAATAGACTGCTACCAATAAGACGATTGAGAAAATCATCTGTGAATTTTAATTTGAGCAGATTTACTAGTTTGAGTTTTGGGAGGGCGATCACGTATTAGATTTTTGACTCCCTACTAATAAGTAGTCATGCAAAATAAATTACCCTTTAGATAAATCTGAAAACCTTGCTGCACAAGGATCGGTATGTGTAAATGATTGTGCCTAAGCACTTAAGACGTTTCAAAGAAGCGTTTTGTGAATTTTTTCTTCGAGTGGAATTTTTAGAGGAGATTTGCGATCGCGGTTTTGCCGAATAAAAGTCAATCAAATCATTATTCAGCAAATTTTTGAGCCGCTTTACCGCCAAAGGAAGCCGCTAAAAAAGCAAACGTGATATTCGTCCCCACTGAGCCAACGTCTTTACTATTGACCAAAGTATAGGAACCAAAGCAAATAGCCGCGATCAGAGCAATTAAGCTCATTAAACGCATAGCAGAGTTATTGCCATTGTTATCCTGTAAAAAACCTGCTCCAGACGCAGGAGTCACTACAGGAGTCGTTATCGGTGTGGAAGGAGTGCTGACCATAGACTATTTTTTGGGTTAATAATGTAATCTGAAAAGAATTTAGGATAAATTGGGGCTAAATTAGGGTTAACCATTGCGGAACGCCGCCTTCATTGTCAATGTAGGTAATGTCCTGATCAATACCAATACCGTTTACGAGTTCAGCGACAAAGGACTGCACCATTTGATAACTACGAACAGCCACAGGGGGAACCGTACTTTCTGATTGCCAGTAATGTTGAAACGACAAATCGTAGAGTTGCTGACTATCTAAAATACAATTGGCCCCCACATATAAACCTGGGATGTAACCCGCACCGGCAACAGCGTTGTACCAAGCATTGCAGTATGCAATCACGCTCTGGGCAGGAGTACTACTGTTGATCCCCTCCAAATCTAACCAAACATTGACCTTGGTCGGAAAACCAACACTAATGGCGTTATTGGCTGCACTGTCACCATAGGATGTACCCAATTGGGCCGAAGGAGTCCAGCCAGGAGCGGAAACGTGTTGGACGGGCATGAGGGCCAAGCCTCCCTGCAAAATGCCTAAAGCCTCTTGATAGGTCAAATCGCCTGGGGCTTCCCCTTCACTGAGAGAGAGATAACGAATACAGAACTTGTAACCTTGATTGGCAAATTGTTGGGCCGTTGCTTGGGAAACCACACTGTCGGCATCGAAACCGAGAGATTTGTTGGGTGCGCCTTGGACGATTCCTGGTAATTGAGTCATAAAAAATAATTGTTGATTAGATAAACAAAAAGAGGAGAAGTCTCTATTCTCTAGACGGTTGACTAAAGCTTCTGTGAATTTTCCTTTGAGCAGATTTACTACTTTAAGTTTTGGGGCAGCGATCGCCCCTAGTTTGGGTTTTAAGAAAAAAGCGATCGCCTTATGTTTTAGAACCTAATTACCCATCTTTCTGGACACTACCCAAAAAGTTTTCTAGAACTTAGGAAAAACGATTATATCTCGTTACCTAGATAGGTTTTTAAGTCTTGTTTGAGCTTTGCTCGGGCCAATTGCACCCTTTTACGTGCGTTTACCACCGAGATCGACAGCGATCGCGCAATATCGGTATAGGATTGTTTTTCGTAGAAACGTAAATAAAAAGATCGATAGAGTGTTGGAGGTAAATGAAGGACAGATTGCTGAAATTTTTCTTCTAGCTCTTGTTTAAGGACAGCCGATAGGGGAGATAAACACTGGTTATTCGTCACAGTATCCTCCAATAATTCCGTAAAACGGAGAGAAGAAAAGCTTCGGCGATACTGATCCAAATAAAGATGGAATAGCAACTGGCGCAACCAAGCTTTAATGCAATAAATTTGTTCAAAGTGACGAGAAAATTTTTGGTAAGCTTTCAGCATTCCCTGATGTAGCAAATCTTTACTGAGTTCAGGATTGTAACTAAGCCAGTTTAGGCAACAGCGGTATAAATAAGGTTCACACTGTAACCAATTTTGCCAAAATAAAGTATGAATTTTCTCAAGGGTTATTTTGTCCTGATTACATGAAGATAAGGGATGATTTAACAAAGTTTTAGGAGAAGAATAAAAGAAGATTGAAGTGTCTGAATTATTTCTCTGATCAACAAACATTGAATTCCTCCAGAATCTAGATCTCGCATGAAAATATCTAAAGAGTCTAGGTCTCTCTAAATTTCATTCTGTCGTGAAAATCCATATAATTCAACACCTAAATATCTGTATTTTTATATGCACTTTAATCTCTAAGTGAATCTACGTTGTTGTCTGATTAAAAGCTGCTGAGTATCATAAAAGTATGTTTATTTAAATCAACAAAGTCAGGATATTTATTTGTATTTCTAGAATTTCCTAGAAACTTATTAATTAAAGTGCTTCTGAGGTGATGTCCTAATTTCTCCGATCAGGTTTATAAACCCTTATATGATAAGGGTTATTTAAGCATCGCTTACTCTCTAAAGATGATTTTAGAGCATTCAATATTTAAATAAGTCATGATAAGAGTTGACAACTAATTATAAAATTTTTTCAGAAATTAAGCGTAGTCATTTAAATATCAGCATAGGTTCCAGATATCCGATCCATCTCATTTCAGAAATGTATGATTTGAAAGTAAGCTGACTTAGCTTTAGGCTCAGTTTAGAATGACTCGAAAGATCTGGACAAAGACTTCCAAAAGACTTAGGTGGCTTAGTTCAAATGACCTGCCTACGTGAAGTAAACCTTAAAGTCCTGATTTTTAATGGTTCCAAGCAGACTTTTCTGTAATAGAATCCTAGAGCGACTTTCAGTGATAGACCAAATAGCGAAATTCTCTGGAAACTATAGAGCCTATTCCCAAGTCAACAAGCATTAATGATATTCTGATAGATCGATTATTAAGGGTATTTCCATTACTCCGCTAATTATTCTTCTCAAGTATTGTCTAATTTAAGTCCTTTCATGAATTCAAGATTGACCTTTACTTGGGAACAGGCAAAGCAAATGATAGAAGAAGCTATTTTTGCCTATTTTGGTGAATCATTAAAGGAAATTCAATTAAGCCTATTACAGGATAGTTGGGATGGATTAAACTATCAGCAAATCTCCCTAAAACACCATCTTTCTGTTAATTATTTGCGGGGAGATATCGGGCCAAAATTATGGAATAAATTGTCAATAGTACTCAAAAAAGACGTTACGAAAACCAATTTCAAAAGTATCTTAGAACAAGTTTATCAAAGTCAATTTCATCTAGAAAGCCCTTCCTCCTCGATCGCATCTATCCCATTAACTGATTTTCCCTTTCCTGAAGGTTCTGTTCCGCCCAATTCTCCCTTTTATCAGGAACGTGGGATTGAAACCTTTTGTTATCAGATCATTCGTCAACCTGGAGCCTTATTACAAGTGCGATCACCACAACGGATGGGCAAAACTTCTTTATTAAAAAAAATTCTTGATCAGGCTAAGTTAGAATCCTATCAAACCTTATATTTAGATTTGTGGCGTGTTGAACCACCTATTTTGGCTAACTGGCATCATTTTTTGCAGTGGCTCTGTTTAACGTTAGCGAAAGAATTGCATTTAGAAGATCCTCTGTTTTCTGATTGGGATACCAGTATTTTAAGCAGTAGTGATCATTGCAAAAATTACTTTGAAAATTACATTTTATCTAGTTTAGAACAACCGTTAGTTTTAGCTTTCGATGATTTAGAGCAAATTTTCTTAAAAGAAGAAGTAATTTATTTTTTTTTGAGGATGATACGAAGTTGGCATGAGCAAGCTAAATCATCAAGCCCTTGGCAAAAATTACGTTTAATTATCGCCTATTCAACGGCAACGATTCGCTTTTGGCAAATTGATCCCACCCTCTTAAGCCAAGGAGTATTAGTGGAATTAGAGGATTTTCAAAAACAACAGATTGAGAATTTAGTTAGGATTCACCAATTATCATTATCTGACGAAAAAATTAATACTTTAATGGCAATGCTAGGAGGGCATCCCTATCTGATTAGAATGGCTTTATATCAACTCAAAACTACTGCTCTAAGTTTAGAAGATTTTCTGCAAGAGATTTCTATCTCCGGTGGGATTTATCATTATTATCTAGATCAACAAATACAAACAATCCAAGACTATCCTGAACTGTCGATGGCTTTAAAAAGAACTCTCGCAGCGAATCAACCTATCTTACTCAATCAAGCGATCGCCTATCGGTTATGGAGTTTAGGACTAATTAAAAAGCAAGGTAACAAGGTAATTATAAAGTATGACCTATATCACCATTATTTTAAGAATCTCAGTTATTTTATCCCTACCATTACTTAAACTGTATTATTAACTATGGGGCCCATTGGGGACGAATACCAGGTAGGGGTAATTCTTTTAAATCAGGTTGTTTCTGACTGTCTTCGGGTGGTGGAATTAAGAGCCATAATTTGCCGCTTACCACGGATTCTCCTGAGTCAGTACTTAAACTACTGTTAATTTGATTACCTCGATTAACTAAAACCTGATCAAATAATAGAGCTAAACCATCTGGGGATAAACTGACTTTAGTGTCTCGATACTCTGGTAAAGCCACTAAGGGGGTGACTTTTTGGCTTTGAAGATCAATTTTAGCAAAATAAGGTCGCTCTTGATAACTTGGCCCTGCCAATAATTCTGTCAGTAAGCAATAGAGTTGACGATTGTTCCCTGTAAACTGACAATTAATAATAGAGCCGTTGGTATTTAATAATTCTTTTTGCACACCGTGATTATTGACATAAAATAGCGATCGCTGATAGCGTTTCTGAGAACTATCAGTATTGTAATTAATCAAAGCTGCCGCCGTACCATCAGGAGAAAAATTAAGTAATTGACCAAACTTTGGTAAAAAATCGAGCGGTTTAGCATCAGCTTGCAGGGGCAAAATACCGATGCCTTCTCCCCTAGCAACCGCTAAACTTTGACTATCCGGTGCAATTTTAAAATCACCTCCCATCACTTTTAAGGGGATAGGTTTTTCATCATCTTTGAGCATCCAAAGATCAAAATCGGCCGGATTTTGACGATTAAGCCGTTGTACGACAATGGTTTTGCCATCGGCCGCAACATCAAATTGATTGTTTTGATAATCTTTATTGTCTAAAACTAATGTTGGTTCCGGGATAGATTGGGAAAGTTGTTCAAGATTAAGCTCTAAACTGTAGAGTTTTAATTGACGTAAACCTTCAAATCCTAGGGTTTTATCCGCCGCAGAAAATACAATTTGATCGCCCTTGCCATTGAATTTAAAATCAACAACGGTTAAATGACTAGGAGTTAATAATAGCTTTTTTTGTTGGGTTAAATTATAATAAATTAGCCGGCCTTGCTCAATGTCTTCAGTGCCAATATAGGCAAAGGCTCGATCGCGGCTCCGAAATTCTCCAATAAAAGATTGCATGGTTTTCCCATCGGTGGGACTACCATAAAAATGCTCTTTCGCATCAGTCAATTGTACTTGATATTTTTCACCGTAGGTGATCGGGGCATCTAAGGTATAGGCTAATTTACGGCCAGCCCAACTAAATTTTCCTGCTAGGGGAGGATGAATGACCAGATTTTTTTCTACCGTTTGGTGATCCATGGGCCGATCAAAGGTCAGAATAAAAGCTTTATCGGCTGCCCCTAATTGCCGATCCTGCCAGCTAAAGTCGATCACCTTAGGACGATTTTCTAACCAACAATGATCTTGGTCACGACAAGCTAAATTTCCCCAGACTAATCCTCCCATGACGACACTTAATGCACCAATTAACGTCAAAGCAGCTTTATCAATGGGTTCGGTAATCAGTTTTGAGATTAGCATTGTCGTCATAAATGGCAGTAGGAGTAATGAATAAATCTATCATAACCAATTCCCAATAAAAATGAATAGAGTGACAGTCCGACAAGCCTCCTGAGCAATAGCGAAAAAGTTATTATTTTACGGTGATCGATGCTTTTCTTAATGTACGACGAGAGAATAGGACGTTGAGATAGGGAAAAATCCAGTGATCACTCAATGAAAAAGATAACAGGAAAAATCAGTATCTTCAATCTATTGATATTCTTCAAGAATCATGTCTTTTAGGTTCATAATTTTAGTCTAGTATTGTTTTTCCTCATAGCCTTCTCTTCTCATTTTAGGATAAAGTTATATTCTATAAAATTTAGTTATTTTCTAAATATTTTCATGATTCTTTGACTGTAAGAGTTTTTGCTATTATTCTCTTCTTTTTTCTGGCTAATTACGTCTTTTTTCTTTATTGGCATAATACCTAGTGAAGACCCAGTTTTTTGCTATCAATTAACTGCTAGTGATGGGATAATCTTTAATTCCGCTGTTGCGTCCGCTCAACCCAATCTTGTCCCACTTGGATAGTGACATCGGAAACTAAATAGCCATTGCTATCCACTAATACTTCCCCTATACCAAGGCTGGCTCTTACCTGGGAAGCCCCCAAATCATTACCATTAGGGGTCACAATTCGGGTGGTGGCCAAAGGTTGTCGCCAATGCTCAACTACATAAACCCGCCGATAACCCGCTTCGTTTAACGTTCTTACTAAGGATTGAACAGCAGTAGGATTATTTGTACTGTCTTGGATTGCAATGCGTAGTTTACTCGGATCTTGTTCCGGTTCTGAAGCGACCGTTTCTGGGTTGTCAAGGCTGGAAGTCGCTGAGGGGGAACCTCCAAAATATTGAGCAACCAGGGTCTGGATTTTAGCAGCATCAGGCAACCAATAACTCGTTTCGGTGCGACCGTTGCTATTAAAGTTGCCAGGTAACATCAACATTTGCACATTACTACGCTGTGTTTGGGCTGCAAATCCGGCTATCGCAATTAATTCTTCAAGATTAACATTGGTATCGATATGAGATTGGACAATAGAGAGAACATCAGGGATTTTGAGCAAAGTTTGCGGCTTGAGAGCTTGTTCAATAATGGCGCGACTGACCATTTGTTGCCGTTGAATCCGTCCAATGTCTCCCAACTGATCATGACGAAAACGAAGTAGTTGCAGCGTTTTATCGCCGTCTAAATGTTGTTGTCCTTCCTGAAGATTAATATAAAGATGTTGGCTATCGTCCTGATACTTCATATTTTTAGGAACATAGACCGTTACCCCACCGAGGGCATCTACCAATTTTTCTACTGCTTGCACATTAACCCGCACATAACGATCAATGGGGATATCTCCTAAAAGATGACTCACCGTTTCCGCCGCGAGGGATGGCCCACCGTAGGCATTAGCTTCATTAATTTTTTGTAATCCATGCCCCTCAATTTCGACCTGGGTATCACGAGGGAGAGAAACAACCGTCAGTTTTTCCTTTTCAGGGTCAAGACGGATCAGCATCATCGTATCGGTCAGTCCACTCAGTGAATTAACCAACGCTTGATATCCCAAGGTTTTAGCCGAATTGTCTCCCACATCGGAAGTCAGAACTTTTGTTCCGAGGACGAGAATATTAACGGGACGACTGAGTTGAGGAAGATTGAGGCTTTGATAGGAAATAGTCTTGGCTTTATTAAAAACAGCGGATTGGGCAGGCGTTAGTTTCGATTGTCCCAGGGGAATGGAGGCCATCGAAAAAGCCAGTAATGCCCCTGCTGTGGCAGAGAGGAGAGCGATCGCCGTTAAACCGAGCGTAGCCAGAACCCAGTTCCCTTTCTGTTTTTTGGGAGAATGCTTAGAGGATTTTCGTTTAGAGGAAGAGGGTCGAGAAGAACGCTTAGTCGGAGAAGTTGGGAAAGCCACAAAAAAACCTCACACCGTAATTCAAAAAATCTAACGCTATCGACGTAACCTTAACTAGTTTAAGATACACCAAGATAATCGAATCTGAATGACTCTTGTCTCAAAAGCTCACCGGAACCCGTCACGAGGGATTTCCACTACCTGTATAATTCAGTTTCAGGCTAAACTTTAACTTAATCCAAAATTTGAAAGTTACAATGCCAGACTTAATTACTATCCATGGAATTCCTGAACTTTGGACAAAGACCAAAGGCGACCCGCGTATTAAAATTGCCATTCTCGACGGTGCGGCCGATTTAGAGCGCGCTTGTTTTCAGGGCGCAAATATTAGCCAATTTAAACCCTACTGGGCTGAAGATATTGAACTCAATGACGAGTATTATCATTATCTGAAATTAGCAACGGATTTTAATCAGGAACAAAAAGCTAAAAAAGAGCAAGATCCTGATCACGACAAAGAGGAAGCTAAAAAAGAACGTGAAGCCTTTTTTACACAGTTTCCTGAAGATATTAAAAGACGCATTGATTTGTCTAGTCATGCTACCCACATTGCCAGCACGATTCTAGGACAACATGGTTCTCCTGTTGCGGGTATTGCCCCTCATTGCACTGCGATTAATATTCCGATTTCCTTCGCTGGAGATGATTTTATTTCCTTTGTTAATCTCACCCATGCGATTAACGAAGCCTTAAAAGCAGAGGTTAATATTATTCATATTGCCGCTTGTCATCCCACTCAATCAGGTATGGCTCAAGAAATTTTTGCCCGTGCGGTTAAACAATGCCAGGATAGTAATATTTTAATTGTCGCACCTGGGGGAAATGATAAGGGTGAATGTTGGTGTATTCCTTCAATTTTACCCGATGTTTTAACAGTGGGAGCGATGCGCGATGATGGTCAACCCTTTAAATTTAGTAATTACGGTGGTGATTATCAAGATAAAGGAGTGATTGCCAACGGGGAAAATATTTTAGGAGCAAACCCAGGAACCGATGTGCCAGTACGGGAAAAGGGAACCAGTTGCGCGGCTCCGATTGTGACGGGAATTTCGGCTTTATTAATGAGTTTGCAATTGCAACGGGGAGAAAAACCCAATGCGGAAAAAGTGCGACAGGCAATTTTAAAGAGTGCCATTCCTTGTGACCCTAAAGAAGTTGAAGAACCCGAACGTTGTTTATTAGGTAAATTGAATATTCCAGGCGCGTATCAGTTACTCACAGACAAAAGTTTAGCGACTATTGAAAGCCCTAACATTATTCCTTCAACAATTAATGTTCCTAGTAATCGTGTTAGTCCTCTTAAGAGAACAGAAAATTCTGTTAATAATTCGTTAGTAACGGTAGGCGATGTAATTCCGAGTAATCATTCTACGACTGTAGATTCTGCGACTGTAGCGATCGCTCCTATTACCGCCAGTCAAGCTGTTCAAGGAATTACAGCGAGTGCAGCCTCGAAACGGGTTTATGTGTTAGGGACAATTGGTTATGACTTTGGTAGTGAAGCTCGACGGGATAGCTTTAAACAGTTAATGCCTGCTGTTCAAATTGACGGTACAACAATTCCAGCCAATCCCTATGATGCCCGTCAAGTGGTCAATTACTTAGCTGAAAATCCCTCAGAACATAAATCCTTAATTTGGACAATTAACCAAGAATTAAATCCGATCTATGCCATTGAGGTTAAAGGAGGATTTGCAAGTGATGTTTATGAAATGTTGCAATTAATGTTAGCGGGTCAATTGGAACCTGAAGACAGTGATAATTTCATTGAACGGGTTAGTATTCCAGGACAGTTAACCGATAAAAAGATTGAACTTTTTTCAGGACAAGAAGTCCCTGTTATTACGGTCAACAATACGCGGGGAATGTACGGCTGGAAAGTTAACGGTTTAGTGGATGCAGCATTACAAATTCTGTCCGAAGAACTTGCTGATGCCAACGAAATTCAAATGCGAAGAAGCTTAAGTAGTTTCCTGAAACGGGTTTATTTTGATCTGCAAAATTTGGGACAAACTGCCAAAGATCGTGCTCTAAATTTTGCAGCAACGAATGCTTTCCAAGCGGCTTCTAGTTTTGCCCAAGCAATTTCTACGGGCATGGAATTAGACACCATTGAAGTTGAAAAAAGTCCTTTCTGTCGTGTGAATAGTGATTGTTGGGATATCAAACTAAAATTCTTTGATCCCGATCGCGGTTTAAGAGCCAAAAAAGTCTATTTATTTACCATTGATGTTAGTTATCTGATCCCTGTCACTTTGGGAGAAGTTCGTTCCTGGTCTGTCCCTAAGTAAATAGTAAAAAGCGATCGCCATCTTCAAACAGAAAACCGTGATCGCCTTTTTGAATATTTTAGATAAGGAATAACTGTCAGGTCTTAGCAGGTCGTAGAACTACTCTGCATCATCTCCTGCAAAAGGAAAACATTGACGAGTTGCAATGTCGCAATGGGTAGAGACCGTAACCGCAAAAGTTTGAGATGAAACAACCGCGATCGCAGAACGTTGAACGGGAGCAGTCAATTTAGGCAGAAGTTTACTGGTTTTCATGTTGTCGAAAATTCCTTGAAAATTGGATCAGACAATTATCACCAAATTCTACCACGACGAAACGGCGGATCAACGTCTGGAAGTTTAGTCCGTTCTTCTTTTACCTGTTGCGCCCAAAAACCATAATCGGAAAGTCCCGTCGTCAAATTATCCTGTTTAAATTTATATTTAACAAGTTTTTTCTTTGGAGGGGTGTCGCCACTCGTTTTAGGTGTTTTCTCTGTAGCCATAATCAAAATTAACTCCTATTTATTTATTTACGAGGCTTAAAGTCCCCCAGCGTTGGGGGATTTAGGGGGCTAGTTAAGGTTAAACAGAAAACCCAAGACTTGTGTATACACAGTCGTTTTTTAAGGGGAGTCAGGTGGGATCAAACCCTAAAAAGCACAGCGACAGCCCGAAGACTTAAGTTGTCCATAACTGCGATGGGCAAAAGCCGCAGGAGCATTGTAATTCGCACCATGTAACAACTTCATGCGAATACTCAACAATTCATCCACCGTACCGTGAACCACATCAACAGAACGATGGGGATAAATCACATCAGGTCTTTTAACTGGCGGAGATAAATTAGGTAATCTCATAATTCTCACTCCCCCCCTTTCAAAGGGGGGCTAGGGGGGATTTACTTTCAAAAGGATACGAAAGGGAATTTAATTAGTAAGCACTAGACCAGGAACGGACTTCACCCAAAGTGACAGGAATGGTATCGCTCACATCAATGGTAAAGCGATAAATCTTTTTAGCACGACGACTATTTTCGGGATCAAAGAATTTTAGTTTAACATCCCAACAATCGCTATCTAAACGACAGAAAGGACTTTTTTCCACATTAATACTATCTAATTCATAACCCGCACCCACCGCTTGAGCGAAGGTAGAAGCCGCTTGGAACGCATTAGTAGAAGCAAAATTTAAAGCCCGATCTTGAGAAGTCGTGCCTAAATTGCGTAAATCATAATAAATACGATTCAAGAAACTGCTTAAGGTGCGACGGATTGCGTCTTCCTGAGCATCATTAGCTTCTGCCTGCACACTTGCGATCGCAGCATCAACAAGAGTGTTAACTTTCCAACCGTATAAACCGCGAGTATTATTAATTTCAATAACAGGAACTACTTGACCAGAGAAAAGCTTAACACTACGACCTGTTAAAACTCCAGGAATACTAACACGCTGTACAAAATTGGGATCGGTTTCTGCTTGAACTTGACCATCTAAAAGGCTTTGTAATACCTCATAAACATCACGGGAAAAACCGCCTACAGGTTCAATGGCATAGATAGGGGTTAATTCTAAATTGAGTGTCCAAATTAACGCCTTAGCTTCGGGTAAATTTTCCCCTAAATAATCCACCATCTGACGGGCATCGTAGGGATTAGCTGGAATCATTGTTCCCTCAATGCTAACCCCTGGCATTAATTGTTTAAAGGAATCACGGCGGGCCTCAGAACCGAAATCATAGCCTAAAACGCCAAGGGCATAAACTAAATTTTTACCAGCTAATTCACTCGGAGCTTCACTGGCGGTTACAAAATTAGGGGAAGGATTGGACATGGTATTAACTGGATTGGGTTGATTAATAACGGGGGAAACAGTAGGCTGCGCGATCGCAATTTCTGTTTGACTAGGAGTCACTTCAGCTAATTTAAGTTCGCTGGTTTCTAGGGGTTCATTGAGGACGGACTCATCTGGATTATTGCCGCAGCCACAACCAGAGGCTTCCACTGTTTCTAAGTCTAATTCGTCGGACATAGTTTCTCCTAATAAAAATTCTATAGCATCAGGGATATTTAATTTTCCCATTAAACAGCGATTTTGATCATCGGTGTCTTTGGGATTACAAGGGGTAGCGGTTGCTAATAGGGCTATTCTCACTTTTTGAGGGTCTGGTTTTTCTCCTCTTTTGAGTTGTAAGCTCAATAATAAAGCGGCAACTCCACTGACAATGGGAGTAGCAAAACTGGTTCCACTTAAGTGAGTTGTTTCTCCCCCAGGCTTGGCTCCTAAAATATCTTTTCCAGGAGCAAGAATGCCTTGCTTTTGGTAAGCGTCTCCCCAGTTACTAAAAT
>JAYKJI010000115.1:0-18811 GCA_035285405.1 Snowella sp.
GACTATATTATCCCCAAGACCCAGAGGAAAAACTCACCCCGAAAGCCATCAAACGTCGCCAGACCCAGCTAGCAGACAAACTAGCCCAACACCGAGACCAGATCGCTCAACGGAGCCTAGAAAGCTACAGCAACAAACCCTTAGCCCCCCTGTGGCAATGGGTAATGCTCTTCGACCAAGAAGAAGCAGAACACCTCGCATCCCTGAGTGATTTCGACTATTACAACAGCGACTACTGGCGGGAATTTACTCAGCATTACCAACAACAGAAAGGAGCTAATTGCCCCCTCTGCGGTGCCCAAGCTCCCCTGTTTTTGCACAACCCCCATCGGCAATATCGTGGACAAGAATACTTTTTCCCCAAAGCCGTAACCTGTCGCTGCCAACAAAGCATTGACCCCTAACCCCAACCCCATTAATTTTCAGCACTGACCTCCCTCAAGAAGTCAGTGCTTTTTTTGTGCCCACCCCCACAAAAAGACAAAACTCAGAAGAAAACCAAAAAGACAACAAAACAATACTAAAAAAGATTAATAAAAGTATATGATTGTATGGTATGATTGACTTAGGTTGAAAAACATCGACAGAGGAAAAAGGGCATCGCTACAAGCCTCAACCTCCAGTCTGAGACCCCAGCAATTAAACCCCATTCCATATCACTAATACTCCCCCCTTCTAACACCAAGAACAGGGGAAAAGTGCTGTCGAGCATTTTCAGCCATCCATCCCAAACCAGGAGACATCATGGCTTATATCGATAGCCAACGGGCAAAAGCAATTGAAGACTTTAAAGTCAACATCATTCAAAACAAGCTAGAACCCTACCATTCCTTCATCGAAAAATACCCGTCGTCAGAGCAACTTCTCATCCAATGCTACCACGACCATTACTATCAACAGTATTACACTATTGATAAACAGCAACGGCAGCAAAACTTTTGGCAACAATGGCAAAAGCTAAAGTTAAAAGACTCCCTCCTTACCGGTCTGTACACTCTCTGAGGCTAGTTCTGGTATCTTATCCGGCGGCGGTTTTCCGGGAGACTATATCTTAGTGCTAGCCTTATAACGTCAAGTTAGACTATATAAGCTGTTTACTGCCATACTAATATGGCCTAAATTTATTTTGCTTACTCACAACAATCAGGATGCCCTAAATAAATTTGGGTTTACTTTTCAAGCTGGGGGAACTCACTTAGCTCGAACAATAATGTTCAGTGAGTTGGAAACACTGCTAAATTACGTTAAAGATCCGACGTCACCAAAGCTAGTATACTTCCAAGCTATTTGTGAAGATAATTGTTTAGGAAAGCGCTCTGTTAAAAATCGTTATCTAACCTATCGCCATCTACTAGGACTTTATGGTTTAGATCCCTGTTATCTTTTGTTTAAAGCCTTGCGTTTCTTTTGGTCAAGGGATACAAAAGGACGAGTGTTACTTTCCCTACTTTGTGCCTATTCCCGTGATGGGATTTTACGCTCCAGCACACCCTTTTTTTTAAAAATAGGTCATAATCACTTAGTCCATCGAGAATCTCTTGAAGAATTTCTTGACGCTTTACAACCAGAGCGTTTCAGTAAATCTACATTAAGATCTACTGCCCAAAATCTTAATTCCACCTTCACTCAAACAGGGCATCTAAAGGGATACAGAGTAAAAATTCGTTCCCAAGCTTCTCCCACCCCAGGCTCAATAGCGTTTGCGCTACTCTTAGGATACGCAAGAGGGGAACGTGGCGCTGCATTATTTCAATCTGAGTATATAAGTCTGCTAGACTGTCCTTTAGACGTCGCTCTCGATCTCGCTAGTGAAGCATCCCAGCGGGGATGGCTTATCTTCAAGCGGATTGGGAACGTTATTGAGGTTCTTTTTCCTAATTTGTTACCGGTCGGCGATCTGGAAGATAAGCATGGGTAAAATAAAGTCATTGGTTCGCTCCTATGGTAAACACATTGCAGTTCCTTGGCGGACTGATACGGCGGCGGCACAAAGGGTCATTTTTTGTGTTTATAACGAAATGGATGAATTGAGGCTACGAGCAAAAATTGATGAATTTGAATTGGCAACAAAGGAGGCTGGCCATGAATGGCTAGTTTTTGATATGACAAGTACTTTTACAGATTGGTTTGTTTCCCAGAAATATGCCAAAAGCTATTTTCAAAAACCGGCATTACTATCAACCTTACTGCCAAGATATCTTGACTTCATCAACGATCAGTTCTCAATATTTATTCAATCCTTCCAGTCTACCGATAATTGCGTTGTTGCTTTGCAAGGCATCGGATCGTTATTTGGCTTTGTGAAAGTAAAAGATGTTGTCGATCGCCTATCTCCCCAAGTGTCGGGGAGGCTTTTAGTTTTCTTTCCTGGAAGCTATGAAAATAATAACTATCGGCTCTTGGATGGATATGACGGCTGGAACTATTTAGCGATTCCGATCACAGCAGATCAAGCTTTATAAGGGAATTTATTATGAAAAACCGTGACGTTTATCAAAAAGATCCAGCAACCCGCAAACTAGTGAATGAGGGGGTTGCTAACGTTAATGACGATAGGACAACCCAAGCCTTGGCAGTACTCCGTTATGAACTAGAAACCTTTGTCTGCGATGGCCAATATGAAAAAGGAATGGCCCATATTCTGGACATCTATCTTAAAAATATTGACCAAGCCGAGCAACCGGCTGTGTGGGTCAGTGGTTTTTATGGATCGGGCAAGTCCCACTTGGTCAAAATGCTCCGTGCCCTCTGGGTTGATCTGGATTTTGAAGATGGGGCGACAGCCAGAGGTATTGCCAGTTTGCCGCAAACTATCAAAGATTCTTTTAAAGAATTAAGCACTCGGGCAAAACGTTATGGGGGACTCCATGCCGCATCGGGAACCCTGGGCGCTGGGGCCAGCGGTAGTGTCAGGTTAGCGTTGTTACGAATTATCTTTAAATCACTCGGGTTACCTGAGCAATATCCCCAGGCTAAATTTGTGTTGTGGTTAAAACGAGAAAATCTTTATGAACAGGCCCGTAACCAAGTTGAGGCTCTGGGAATGAACTGGGAAGAGGAGTTAGATAACTTGTACGTTGCGGAAGGATTACATGACGTTTTAGCTCAGATTAAGCCCAATGTTTTTGCTTTACGGGAATCCTGCGCTGAAATCTTGATTAGTCAGTATCCACCGGTTCAAGATATTTCTAGCGACGACCTCATTAAGACCATTCGACAATGCCTGACCCAGGATGGGCAGTTGCCCCTCACGTTAGTGGTGCTCGATGAAATCCAGCAATATATTGGCGAAGATAACCAGCGCTCGATGGATGTGCAAGAGGTGGTGGAAACTTGCGCTAAAAAGCTAGGGGGAAAACTATTATTCATTGGTACGGGACAAACAGCCGTTACCGGAACCTCAATTTTAAAACGGTTAGAAGGTCGGTTTACCGTTCGGGTGGAACTCTCTGACGCTGATGTGGACGGGGTAATCCGCAAAGTCATTTTGGCGAAAACACCTGAAGCAAAAGTACCTCTCGAAAACCTGATTCAAACCAATGTGGGGGAAATTTCGCGGCACCTAGCTGGAACAACCATTGGACATCGCCAGGGCGATCTAGAATTTTGCGCCCAAGACTATCCGATTTTGCCGGTTCGACGACGATTTTGGGAGAACGCTCTACGGGTATTAGATCGAACTGGGACGGATAGCCAACTACGGAATCAACTCAGCATGATCCACAAGGCTATCCAAACCAACCTGGATGAACCTTTGGGTCATATTGTCCCAACAGATTATTTATATTTTGACAATGCTGATAAATTACTCCGGGGAAGAATTCTCCCCCGCAAGGTTTATGAAAAGACCATGACCTGGATTCAGGGCACAGAAGCAGAAAAATTGATGGCCCGTGCTTGTAGCTTGGTGTTTTTAATTAACAAGCTTAACGCTAGTAACAATGAGATTGGTATTCGTAGCACGGTTGATGTTTTGGCTGATCTATTGGTGACGGATATTGCCAAAGGCTCAAGTGCTTTGAGAAGCCAGTTAACCAGCCTGTTGGATCGGTGTGAACTGTTAATTCGGGTAGGTGATGAGTACCGTATTCAAACCGAAGAAAGTGCCGCTTGGCAAGATGAATTTCTTAAAGAACGTAATATTCTAGCCAATGAGGCTCACCGTATTGACGCGGAACGGGACGATCGCCTACGGCAAAAAATAGGTGCTGTACTCAAACGAGTGTCTTTAACCCAAGGGATTTCTAAGGTTACTCGGGAGGTATTCCCTGTGTTTGCTGCCCAGTTGCCCGCCGACAGTGACAAACAAATCTCGATTTGGATACGGGATGGGTGGAGTAGTGACGAAAATTCTGTGCAAGCTGATGCCCGAGAAGCCGGTAATCAATCTCCGACAATTTTTGTGTTTATTCCCAAACGTTCGGCAGATGATTTGCGGTCTAATTTAATCACCTACAAAGCCGCAGTAGCAACGCTAGAAAATCGGGGTGTACCCAATACACCGGAAGGGGTAGAAGCGAGGGCCGCTATGGACACAGCCAAACAAATGGCGGTTACAAAAATTAATTCTTTGCTAGATGAGGTATTTTCGGGGGCGAGGGTGTTTCAAGGCGGGGGCAATGAAATTCTTGGCAATAATTTAGAGGAGATGCTGTTAGAAGCGGCCCATAATTCCCTCCAGCGGCTTTATCCAAATTTTTCCGTAGCCGATCATGCCGGCTGGAGCAAAGTTTATGAACGCGCCCATAAAGGCGCACCCGACGCCCTCAAAGCCGTGGGAGACGACGGTGAACCCCATCAAAATCCTGTCTGTAAGGCGATTCTGAATGTTGTGACGGCGAGTAAGAAAGGTCTAGAAATTCGCAATTATTTTGAAGGATCTCCCTATGGTTGGTCTCGGGACGTAGTGGATGGCGGCTTGCAGATGTTGATGGTTGCGGGGCTAATTCGGGCCCACAATGAGCAGGGCAAACCCGTTGATCCAAAGGACTTGGAACGCAAGGCGATCGGCAAAACCACCTTTAAAAGAGAAGCAACGACCATTACCACACCTCAACGAATTCAGATTCGGAAGCTGTTGCAAAAAGCGGGAATTGTCGTGAAGCAAGGGGAAGAGTTAGATGCTGCATCGCAGTTTTTAGTCAATCTGCGGGATTTAGCCGATCGCGCCGGGGGAGAGGCTCCCAAACCAGAACGCCCGGATACCACATTGCTCGAAGAGATTCGACTGTCGGCTGGCAATGACCAACTGCTGGCTCTGTATAATCATCGTGATGTGCTGGGGGAGTTTATTGATCAATGGAGTGGTTCAGCCGAAAAAATTGAAAGCCGTTGGCCGGCCTGGGAACAGTTAAATCGTCTTAGCCGCCACGCCCAGGATATTCCTGAAGCGCAGGATTTAATGGCTCAGATCGAGTATTTCAAGCAACAGCGCCAACTATTAGCAGATCCTGACCCGGTTACACCCCTTCTCAACGCTTTAACCCAATTGCTCCGTACAGAACTTAATCAATATAACCAACGGTATGAGGTGCAATATCAACAGGGACTGAAGGCGTTAGAGCAGGATGCCCACTGGCATCAAATTGATTCTGAGCAGAAAAATGCCCTATTGTCCCAATCTTCGCTACAGTCGGAGAATCAGCCAACGATCGCCGTCCAAACCCCGGAGGATGTACTCAATACATTAGAGCGGACTCCGTTAAAAATTCTAGGCGATCGCCTGGAAGCTTTACCCACCCGCTTTGGCAAAGTACAAACAGAGGTGGCCAAACTCAGGGAACCAGAAAGTCAATTGGTGCAAATTCCCAAAAGAACTCTTAAAACTGGAGAAGATATTGATCGGTGGGTTAATGAAGTTAAAGAAACACTTCAGACGGCGATCGAAAAAGGGCCTGTGATTATCCAATAGGTGAACAAGATGTTGACATCAGTGACACTTCGTAACTTCAAAAGCTACCAGGAAGCGACTTTGTCTTTAGCCGCTACTACCTTTTTGATTGGCCCGAATGCGTCAGGAAAAAGTAATGCCTTAGAAGCGATCCGTTTATTGTCATGGTTAGCAAAAGGAAGTCGCTTAGACGATATTGAGCGCAGTATTCAAGGGGAAAATGCTGTTGTCAGAGGACAAGCTTTGGATCTATTTGGACAAGCAGAACTAAGTTTTACGTTAGGAGGACATATTGATAACGCCCCGGATGGCTGGACAGATTTTGAGATAGAGATTGGACAATTTTTAGATCAATTAATTGTTATGGGTGAATCTGTTACTAGTCTTAGTCAAACATTACCACTCTACAAAATTGATAGTGAACCCAATCGACATACCGATGAAGTTAGTGTGATGTATAACAATTTCCGTCGAGGCAAGAATAAACCCCATCTTCCTTGCTCCAATCGGCAGGCTATTTTTTATCAACTACAGACTCCTAGCCGTTTTGAAGAAGATCATACTGATTCACAAAAAACGATTCCGGCAGTAACGAAAGTGTTACGGGAAACTTTAAGAAACATTGTCTTTCTTGATCCTCGACCAGCGGTAATGCGAGATTATTCCTATGCCAAGGATAATGACATTAAAGAAGACGGCTCTAATCTTTCCAGTGTTCTCTACGCAGTTTGTCAACAAGGAGATACAGCAAAAAAACAGTTATTGGACTTTATTCGCTCTTTGCCAGAACAGGACATTACTGATATTCGTTTTATTATTACTGAACGTAATGATGTGATGGTGAGGTTAGTGGAGTCCTTTGGTCATCAAGAACGACAAATTGATGCGCCGTTATTGTCCGATGGAACCTTGCGGGTGTTGGCGATCGCCGCCACGCTATTAAGTGTCGATCCAGGCACGTTTGTAATTATTGAAGAGATTGATAATGGGGTTCATCCGAGTCGCGCTGATGGTTTAGTGAAGCAAATTCAGGCGATCGCCGAAGCCAGACAGTTAAGGGTTTTGATTACCTCCCATAATCCAGCCCTGTTAGATGCGGTACCTAATAAAGCTTTGGGGGATGTGCTTTGCTGTTATCGAGATCCAAACCAGGGAGATAGCCGCATTGTTCGACTGAGAGATTTAGATCGTTTCCCTGAATTAGTGGCGCAAGGAACCTTGGGACAGTTAATGACTAAACAGGTATTAGATCGATTTTTAAAAGAAAATTCAACCGAAGAGGAACGCCAACTTGATGCATTGCACTGGCTAGAAGAATTACAACGGGAGGTGGTTGCTTAATGCGGGCAATTTGTCTGATTGACACCTCTATTTTTGTCGAAATCCTCAACGTGCCAATCATGGCCAATCAACATCAACAAGTTCTGCAAGCGTTAGAGTTCAAAATTAAGGCCAAGGAATCTCTATTCTTACCGATGGCAACCATTTTAGAAACGGGCAATCACATTGGTCAAAATGGTGATGGTAATCAACGACGGCAATGCGCTAATCGCTTTGTTCAGCAAGTTGGAAAAGCCCTTGCCGGAACGTCTCCCTTTACCCCCATTAGTTTTCTCAAACGGGAGGATCTGCAACAATGGTTAACGCAGTTTCCTAATAAAGCAATGGAGGGAATCGGTTTAGGAGATCTTTCAATCATCCAAGATTGGCAAAGACTCTGTGAACAAAATGAGGGTCGTCGCGTTTATATTTGGGCGTCGGATAGTCATCTTCAGAACTATGATCGTATTTCTCCCCTTGAATGGTAAGTGTCCATGCAACCCCTCGAAAAATCCCTGAGAACCCAGTTGGAGCGCACGGTTAAAGCGGCCCGCGAAGTGGCAGAAACAGCAGCCAAGGTAGCCCTGGAGCAATTAGGGGTGGGGGAGGCATCGCCGTTTAGTTATCTGTCGGAAGACCAGAAGGAATTATGGCGTAAGTTACAGATTCATGGTCGGCAGTTAGGGGATCTACGGGATAGTCAGACGGAAACCCAGGAGATTGAGCGTCTGGTGGAAGAAACGGCCTATGAGCATTGGCATCGAATGTTGTTTGCTCGGTTCTTGGCGGAAAATAATTTGCTGATGTATCCTGACCCGGATGAGCCAGTGGCGGTGACCCTAGAGGAGTGTGAGGATTTGGCGGAGGAAGAGGGGGTGGCTAATGGTTGGGAGTTAGCGGCGCGATTTGCGGCCCGGATGTTGCCCCAAATTTTTCGGCCGGATTCCCCTGTGTTTCAGTTGATATTGCCGCCGGAGTATCAGCAAAAGTTAGAACGATTGGTGGCGGATCTACCCGTGGCGGTGTTTACGGCATCCGATAGTTTGGGTTGGGTCTATCAGTTTTGGCAGGCGAACAATAAGGAACGGATCAATAAGTCGGAGGTGAAGATCGGGGCGCGGGAATTACCGGCGGTGACGCAGTTATTCACGGAGCCTTATATGGTGGCGTTTTTGTTGGATAACGCTTTGGGGGCTTGGTGGGCGGCCCGGCGATTAAGCCCGGAAGATTGGCAAATGGCGACAAGTGAGGCGGAGTTACGAGAAAAAGCGGCGATTCCAGGGGTTCCTTTAACGTATCTGCGGTTTGTGCGGTTGGCGGATCAGACTTGGGCACCGGCGGCGGGATGTTTTGAGGCTTGGCCGGAGTCTTTGGCAGATCTGAAAACGATTGATCCCTGTTGCGGGTCGGGACATTTCTTGGTGGCGGCGTTGTTGATGTTGGTGCCGATGCGGATGGAATTGGAGGGGTTATCGGCGTGGGAAGCGGTGGATGCTGTTTTACGGGAGAATCTCCATGGGTTGGAGTTGGATCGCCGATGTGTAGAGTTGGCGGCTTTTGCGTTGGCGTTGACGGCTTGGACGTACCCGGAGGCGGGGGGTTATCGGGGGTTGCCGGAGTTGAATTTGGCTTGTTCGGGGTTATCGGTGAGTGTGGCGAAGGAGGAATGGAAGCAGTTGGGGTTAGGGAAACGCAATCTGACCCTGGCGATGGAGTGGTTACACAATATTTTTCAGGATGCCCCGGTGTTGGGAAGTTTGCTGAATCCGGCTAAGACTTCGGCGGCGCGGTTGGTGGAATGGCAGGAATTATCAGTGGCGTTGGAGCAGGCGTTACAGCAGGAACCGACAACGGAACAACAGGAAGCGGCGGTGGTGGCCCAGGGTTTGGCCAAGGCGGCGACCCTTTTGGCGGGGCAGTATGATTGGGTAATTACCAATGTTCCTTATTTGGCGCGGGGTAAGCAAAATGAAATCTTGCAACAATTTTGCGCGGAACAGCATAAAGAAGCTAAGAATGACTTGGCTACGGTATTTCTAGAACGTTGTTTGGAGCTTTGCAGGGTTGGGGGTGTTTCTAGTCTTGTTTTACCCCAAAATTGGCTCTTTTTAACGACTTACCGGTCGTTTCGGGAAAAATTGTTACAACAAGACACTTGGAACTTAATAGCTCGGTTGGGTGAAGGTAGCTTTGATTCTAGTGCAGCGGCAGGGGCATTTGTGGCGATGCTTACCTTAACTCGGGGTACAGTAACGCTAACGGAAGGGACACTGTTTGCCAAAGCAGAGGGTAACAACCTGCTCCGAGGATTAGATGTGTCGAAATCCCGCACAGCAGAAGAAAAAGCGGATAGTTTGATCGAGAATAAGCTAAAAAGTGTCAATCAAGCAAAGCAATTAAAAAATCCTGATGCAAGAGTAACCATTGATTTATTGCAATTAGAAGAACTTTTATCAGAGTATGCCAATAGTTTTTTAGGACTAGGAACTGGAGGTTTTGAGCAATTTGGTCGTTGTTATTGGGAATTTAACAAAAAGCCAAGAGACTGGGCATGGTTGCAAACATCAGCACAAAATTCGAGACATTATGACGGTCTATCTTTGCTTGTATCTTGGGACTACCAAGTGAATCGTGTGCGAGGCATGGATAAACTTTATCGAGAGCAAATTCATAACCAAGATCAAAGTGGTCAGCAAGCATGGGGTAAAAACGGTGTTGGTATTGCCTTAATGCGTGGACTTAGAAGTTCAATCTTTATTGGCACTCAATATGATAAGTCAATGGCTGCAATTGTTCCTAAAAATAGCTCAATTAATAAGGCTATATACTCTTTTTGTTCTTCTTCAGAATTTCATGATCGAGTTCGTGAAGTTGATCAAAAAGTGATTGTAGCTAATGGAACTTTAGTTAAAGTCCCCTTTGATCTCGATCATTGGCAAAAAATCGCCGATGAAAAATATCCCAACGGTTTACCCCAACCCTACAGCAACGATCCCACCCAATGGATCTTCCATGGCCATCCCTGCGGTTCCGTCATCTGGGAAGAAGACCAAAAATGGACAGCTAACGGCCCCCTGCGTACCGATGACACCGTATTGCAAATTGCTGTCGCCCGCCTCCTCGGTTATCGCTGGCCTGCCGAACTTGATCCGCAAATGGAACTGGCCCAAGAACAACGGGATTGGGTTAACCAATGCGACACCCTCCACCCCTACGCCGACAGAGATGGCATCGTTTGTATTCCCCCCGTCCGAGGAGAAGCCCCCGCCACTGATCGACTGCTCAACCTCCTCGCCGCCGCCTACGGAGACCAGTGGACAACCCATACCCTCGGTGAACTACTCAAAAATGCCGACCATAACGGCAAAACCCTCGAAACCTGGCTCCGAGATAAATTCTTTAGCCAACACTGTAAACACTTCCAACATCGCCCCTTCATTTGGCACATCTGGGACGGCCTGCGGGATGGCTTTGCCGCACTGGTTAACTACCACAAACTCGATCGCAAACTGCTCGAAACCTTGATCTATACCTACATCGGCGACTGGATAAACCGCCAAAAACAAGACCAAACCCAGGGCATCGACGGAGCGGTCGAAAAAATAGCCGCCGCCGAAACCCTCAAAAAACGCCTCGAACTCATCCTAGAAGGGGAAAACCCCTACGACATTTTCGTGCGCTGGAAACCCCTTGATCAACAGGCGATCGGCTGGAATCCTGACCTCAATGATGGTGTACGTTTGAATATTCGTCCCTTCCTGAGCGTTCCCGACGTGGGCAAAAAAGGAGCCGGAGTCCTGCGCGATAAACCCAATATTCACTGGAAAAAAGATCGCGGCAAAGACGTTCCCTCTGCCCCCTGGTATCATTTAGGTCTCGATTATGATGGCAATGAAGGCGATCGAATTAATGACCATCACCTGAGCCTAGAAGATAAACAAAAAGCCCGCACAATCCCTTAATCTTTTCCCCTTTAACCCAAGCTCAATACTGCCAACAACCGAGGAAATTAATGATGCTAAACTTTCAGTTATCCGTTCAACCTCAAACAGAACAAAAACTACAAAAAATCCTTAACCAAGTCCAGGATACCGAAAAATTTGCCCAGAATATTATTGCCTACAAAATTGCAGAATTACACAAAAGTATCTTAAATCTCAGACTCGATTTGCAAGAATTTGAAACACAATACCAAATGAATTCCGAAGACTTTAACCGAGAATTTTCCGCAGGACTACTGGGAGATAATGCAGATTTCATTACTTGGGCAGGATTATATGAGCTACTTTGCCATAATCAAATTCAACTTCAGGAATTACAATGATTGAGGCATACTTTACAGAAATTGAACAAACCATTCAGGAATTTCCCTATATACGCTTTCTCTCATTAACCAAGAAAACTTATAATGCTACTCAGGGGTATATTAGTGGTTCAATCATTTTTGAAAATAGCCATAGACTAGATTTTGTTGAAGTCAAGAATACAGACTATCAAAACAAAGTCAAATATCGTTATCATTATATGAACGAGCATCAGCAAATTATCTTTCGTTATGACAATGTGCCCCATCATGCTAATGTTTCAACTTTTCCCCATCACAAACATGAACGCCAAGAAAATAACGTAGTAGCCAGCCCTGAAGTCAATTTATCCTTGGTTCTTTTAGAAATTGCCCAATACCAACGATAAAAATTGTTGACTAGCTAATTCAAAATTAATATCTTTTACTCAAAAAACACCATGTATCACGTAACCTTAGATTATGCCAAAAATCACTTAGACGAACTTTGTGATCAAGTTGCTTTAGAAGCTCAAGGCATCGGTATTGTGCGAGATAATCGTAGTTATATTTTGTTGACCCAAGAAGATTGGGAATCACTCATTGAAACTACCGAGCTTCTACAAGTTCCAAATTTATTAGAGGATGTGGAATCAGCCCGTGAAGATTATAAAAAAGGCAACACATTAATCTTAGAGGATATTTATGGTGAATGAAAAACAACTTTCCCGAATTGTTCTAGAAGGATTCAAGTCCATCAAAGAATGTGACCTAGAACTTAAAGAGTTGAATATCTTGATTGGTCCCAATGGTGCAGGTAAGTCAAATTTTATTAGCTTCTTTCGGTTAATTCAACAAATGCTAGAAGGAAACCTACAAATTTATGTCGCCAAACAAGGCGGCCCTGATGTCTTACTTCATTTTGGACGCAAGAAAACTGAGCAGATTAAAGCAGAACTTTATTTTGGTAATAACGGCTATAAATTTACCCTAGAACCAACCCAAGATAATCGTCTAATGTTTGCCCAAGAATACTTTTGGTGGAATGTGCGTGGAGATTGGGATATGGGCGCAGGACACTTCGAGACTAAAGTAGAAACGCAAAAGAATAGAACAAGGATTTATGATTTTACTGTCCCTGCAATGAAAAACTGGCGACTATATCATTTCCACGACACCAGCGAAACCGCAAAAGTAAAACAAATTCATAACTTAAACGACAATAGCTATTTACGTCCTGATGCCAGTAACCTTGCCGCTTTCCTTTACTTGCTCAAAGAACAACATCCCACCAAATATCAACAGATTGTTAAAACCATCCAACTAGTTGCGCCGTTCTTTGGCAACTTTAATTTACGTCCCACCCCTGAAAACCATGAAAAAATTCAATTGGAGTGGACGGAAAAAGGAGAAGACATTCCTTTTAAAGCCCATCATCTTTCCGACGGTACTCTACGCTTTATTTGCTTAGCGACAGTGCTCTTACAACCCCAAGAGCTACAACCTGAAACGATTTTGATTGACGAGCCTGAACTAGGACTTCATCCCTATGCCATCAATATGTTAGCCGCTCTGTTACGATCAGCCTCTAAATCGAAACAAATTATTATTTCTACCCAGTCCGTCGAACTACTCAACGAGTTTGAACCAGAAGATGTGATTGTCGGCGATCGCCAGGAAGGGTCAACCTATCTCCACCGCCTAGATGCTCAAGCCCTGCAAACCTGGTTGGAAGAGTATTCCTTAGGGGAACTCTGGCAGAAAAATATTTTAGGAGGGCGACCATCCCGATGACTAGACTTCATATTTTTTGCGAGGGACAAACCGAAGAAACCTTTGTGCGTGATGTATTAGCAGAGCATTTTAGTCGCTTAGAGATTTGGCTAAATTCCATTGTGATCAGGACGAGCAAAACTGGAAAAGGTGGTGCAGTCAGCTATGGCAAAATTAAACGGCAGATTGAGGAAAAATGCAAAGAAGATAAATCAGCTTGGGTCACAATGCTAGTTGACCTATATGGTTTACCTTCAGACTTTCCAGGAATAGATACTACAGAAAAAGATCCCTTCAAAAAAGCTCAGAGCATTCTATCGACGATCCAAGCAGACATTAATCAGCCTAATTTTATCCCAAATCTTATTGTTCATGAATTTGAGGGATTGTTATTCAGTAATCCTCAAATTTTTAGTAATTACTTTGACATGCCAGAAATAGATGAAAAATTAGTCAATATTCGTCAAGCCTTTGAGTCCCCTGAACATATTAATGATGGACAAGAAACCGCTCCTTCTAAACGGATTCTTACACTCTGCTATGACTATGAGAAGGTTGTTCATGGTTCCCTAATTGCAATAGACATTGGACTCGATCAAATTCGGAAAGAGTGCGCTTTTTTTGATAAATGGATGAAACGCCTAGAAGACCTTGCACCAGGAAATTAACCATGAACGTTATTGATTACTTAGTTAAATCCCTGCGGGATGCCGCCATCTATAACCCCGACGTACAAGTGGCCCCGGCCTGTATCCTCTGGCCCGACGGCGATCGCCAATGGGAACCCATCCTCCCCCGCCTAAAACTGGAAATCCCCGAACTCTTCACCCTGGGAGACTATGACCCCGGCGATCGGACTGGCCCAGCAATATGGTTGCGTTGCATTCTCGCTAGGGCGATCGACGATTATCCCCTGCCAGCAGAAACGACCCCGATTTTTTACCTGCCTGGGGTAAAACGCCAAGACCTACGGGCCGTGGAAACCTGTCCCGACCTCCTTAAACCCTTAGCCGAATTGCAGTACCGGGGGGTCTTCTGGTCTCAACTCAACGCCAAAGACTGGACGATTTTTGCTTTCCTTAAATCCGATCAAGGGGGATTAGGGCTAGATGTGGCGCGGGATAATGACACAAAATCTGCGTTGAAGCTGGCCCTCTACCGTTTTCTCGACGAAGAACTGGAACCAATCCAAGGTAAACGCCTTGACCAAGACTATTTCAACACCCTACTCACTGGCGGCGATCCTACCCGTGACCTATTGCTCTGGCTTGACCAAGGAGACGCTTTTCAAAACACCCGTCATCCCAACGAATGGCAGGGCTTTATATCTCTCTGTCAGTCAAAGTTTGACTTTGATCCTGAAAATGATGGCGCACTCCATGGGGCAGGAAAACTGGCTGAACACACCGGCCCCTGGAACGTTGCCTGGGAAAGATTCTGCGAAGCCCCGAAACGCTATCCCCACCTTCCCAACCTATTGCGGCAATGCCACCCCCCCAACGACACCTTATTTTGGGAGAGTTCTGACGGTAATTTTCCTGGCTGGCCCCAATGGAATGACCATCAAGAACAAAAACTCCGCCAAGAACTGATGGCTCTGGGGGAAAACACAGCCCCTAATGCCCGTCAGGCTTTGCTAGAACTTGACGCCCAGCACGCTTCCCGCCGCCATCTCGTCTGGGTGGAATTAGGGGAATCACCCTTGGCCCTAGCCTTGGGACACCTCGCCATTCTAGCCATCCGAACCCAAACGTCCCTCGCTGCTGGTGGCATTGACGATCTAGCCCAGGGCTATCAAACCTATGGTTGGGAAGCCGATAATGCCGTCCTTGAGGCTCTCGCCGTGGTGGACAAAACACCGGATATAGAGGCAGTAACCACCGCAATCCGAGCCGTTTACCTCCCCTGGGCCGAAGAATCCGCCCGCTACCTGCAAAAAACGGTGGCTGAAGGTTCCTATCCTAGGGGCACAATTCTTGATCAAAAATTTCCTACCTATGAAGCGGGGGAATGTGTTCTTTTTGTCGATGGTTTACGGTTTGATGTCGCCAAACGGTTACAGACACGTCTATCGGAGGCATTTGAAGTAACCACGGCGATCGCCTGGGCTGCCTTACCTAGCGTGACAGCGACTGGCAAAGCCGCCGTTTCTCCCCTACAACCAGACCTGTGCGGCGAGGATGACGTCTCAGACTTTGAACCCTGTTTAGCTGATACAGGGCAATCTTTAAAAGGCGGGTATCACTTCAAAAAACGTTTAAAGGAGCGGAACTGGCAGCGGTTGGAGCGATCTAATTTAGGAGATGGACAGGGGAACGCCTGGTATGAATTCGGTGATATTGATCATGAAGGGCATGATCGGGGCTGGAAACTGGCCAAGCACATCGACACGCTCCTGACTGAAATTCAAGAACAAATTACCCTATTAATTCAAGTCGGATGGCAAAAAATCCGCATTGTCACGGATCACGGTTGGCTTCTACTCCCTGGGGGATTGCCAAAAACGGAATTGCCGAGCGTTTTAACCGAGACTAAATGGGGACGTTGTGCGGTAATTAAACCAGGGGCAACTACAGATCAACGTCTTTTTCCTTGGTTTTGGAATCCCCATCAATACTTCGCCTTCGCCGATGGCATTAGTTGTTTCCGCCGGGGTGATGATTATGTCCATGGAGGCTTAAGCTTGCAGGAATGCCTCTGTCTTGAACTCGCCGTTACTCGCCGTTTAGAACAAAACGCTAATCCCAGCGTTGAAATCACCGATATCGTTTGGAAAGGCCTACGCTGTACCATCGCCGTGGCTGGCGATATTGCTGGACTATCCCTCGATATTCGTACTCACCCCGGCAATTCTGCATCTAGCGTCGTCCTGAGTGTTAAAGAATTCAAGGCAAACGGAACCGCCTCCGTCGTGGTAGAAAATGAAGACTTAGAGGGACAATCTGCTTACCTTATTCTTTTGGATGCTAACAACCAAGTCATTGCCCAGTACCCTGTTGAAATTGGCAAAACAAACCCATGATGCAACTAGATGCCCTTGACCTCCAAGCCGCCGCTGTTTTAGATGGCTATCTAGTCCGCAAAGATTTAGTCCGTACTTTTAGCCGACAATTTCCAGTACCCACCTATGTAGTAGAGTTTTTACTAGGGCGTTACTGCGCGAGCACCGATGAAGAAGAGATCCAAGAAGGCTTAGAAATTGTCCAACGCCAACTGAAATCCCGCACGATCAAAGCTGGAGAAGAAGAACTATTCAAAGCTAGAGCAAGGGAAAAAGGTGAGGTGAAAATTATTGACATCATCAGTGCTCGCCTTGATACCAAAACAGATTCCTACATCGCAACACTCCCCAGTTTACGGCTCCGGGATGTGCGGGTGAGTGCTGATTTAATCAATGAACATGAACGCATCTTAACCGGGGGTTTCTATGCCGAAATTACCTTGAGCTATGATTCGGCGATCGCCCAGGAAAATAATGGTCGTCCCTTTGGGGTGGAGAGTCTGCGAGCCATTCAACTTTCCCAACGGGATGTTTTGGAGTCCTTAGCTAAAGCCCGTCAATCCTTTTCGACAGAAGACTGGAAAAATTTTCTCCTCCGCTCCATCGGCATCGAACCTCTGTCCTTAGGCGATCGGCAAAAAAATGCGTTTTTGCTCCGTATGGTTCCCTTCGTAGAAAGAAATTACAACTTAGTAGAACTGGGCCCAAGAGGAACAGGTAAAAGCCATTTATTCCAACAGGTTTCCCCCTATGCCCATTTAATTTCTGGCGGTAAAGCCACCGTCGCTCGTATGTTTGTCAACAATTCCACAGGGCAACGGGGACTGGTTTGCCAATATGATGTGGTCTGTTTTGATGAAGTTTCTGGTATCTCCTTCGATCAAAAAGACGGCGTTAATATCATGAAGGGATATATGGAATCCGGCGAGTTTAGTCGGGGCAAAGAAAGTATTCGCGCCGATGGCAGTATTGTCCTTGTAGGTAACTTTGATGTGGATGTGGCGCATCAACAAAGGATTAGTCATCTTTTTGGCCCGATGCCCCCTGAAATGCGCGATGACACTGCTTTCATGGATCGGATTCATGGGTTTTTGCCGGGATGGGATGTCCCTAAAATTAGCAAAGACCTTTTAACTGAGCACTTCGGATTAGTTAGCGACTTTCTTTCGGAATGTTGGGCCCAACTCCGCAATCAAAGCAGATTAGCCCAACTGCAAAACAGAGTATTTTGGGGAGGCTCGTTATCAGGACGGGATACTAATGCCGTTAACAAAACAGTAAGCGGTCTACTCAAATTGCTTTACCCCGACAGCGAAGCTCCCATCCCGGATGACGATATTGAATGGGCGGTGAGAATTGCCCTAGAAGCCCGTCGTCGTGTCAAAGAGCAACAAAAACGCATTGGAGCCGCTGAGTTTCGTAACACCCATTTTAGCTATGTCATGGGAACAGAAGGCGTGGAAAAATTTGTCTCAACGCCAGAACTAGCCAGCGACAACAGCATTGGCAGTGATCCTCTAGAACCTGGACAAGTTTGGACTATCTCCCCAGGGGGACAAGATAACGAAAACCCTGGACTCTACCGTATTGAAATTAACGAAGGGCCAGGAGCAGGGGTCAAAATTCTCAACAAACCTGTACCCTCAGCTTTTCGAGAAAGTATGAGCTATGCCGAGCAAAATCTCTATGCCCGCGCTACCCAACTGGTGGGCGATAAAGATCCCCGACGACATGAATTTACGGCCCAGTTACGAGCTTTTGACGCTTCTAAATCTGGGACAAAACTAGGCGTTGCTGCCTTGATTTCCCTCTGCACTGCCCTTCTTAAAAAAAGCGTCAGGGGTGGCTTAATTATCGTCGGTGAAATCAATCTCGGTGGGTCTATTGAATCCCTTCATAATCCCGTGGCGATCGTTGAAATAGCGGTAGAAAAAAGGGCAACTGCTGTATTAATCCCCGTCACTAGTCGTCGCCAACTGATTGATCTGTCTGACGAAATGGCAACTAAGATTGACATTCAATTTTACTCCGATGCCCGAGACGCTCTCCTAAAAGCAATTGCAGATTAAAATATAAAAATTATTAAGAAATTTTTCCTAAGGTATTTTTCTCCGAAAAAATATTGTACTCTCATGGGAAGCGATTTCCTCTCTGGGACTTTGTCTCCTCTCAATGAAATTCCTCCGTACCTCAGACTGGCATTTAGGGCGTCAATTTCATAATGTGTCCCTGATTGATGACCAAAAACATGTGCTGAATCAAGTGTTTGACTACATTGACCGGGAAGCCGTTGATGTGGTCATTATTGCCGGGGATGTCTATGATCGGGCGATTCCGCCGACAAAAGCGGTGGAATTATTGGATGAAACCTTGACGAGAATTTGTCGAGATCTTAATGTTCCGGTGATTATGATTCCGGGTAATCATGACAGCGCCGATCGCCTGAAGTTTGGGGCCAATCATTTTCGGCAAGCAGGGTTACATATTTTGGGAGAGTTAGCGCGGATCTCGGAACCGATTACGTTTCCAAACTGCCCTGTTCATT
>JAYKJI010000116.1:0-2559 GCA_035285405.1 Snowella sp.
TCCAGTTCTCCAGGGATTTGTGGCCCATTTCCCCTGCGGCCTTTGACTCTTCACAAATCAGATTAGCCTCTGCTTCCCCGACTCGTTCCCGCCAGCGTTGCAAATTCTCCTGAGCCTCGGGGTCAAAGATGAGTTCGACGGTGGACTTGACCTGTGAAAAAGAGTGAAGGGAGGAAAGGTAATCGCCTTCAGGATAATAGTAGGAAGAGCGATCGCCTTGACGTTTCTGATAATCAAGGATTTTTGGCGCATCACCCAGAAGACGCTGTAAGCGCCAGATGTTAGACTTTCCGTAACGCTGAGTAGACTGGTAAAGTGCGAGCATTGAATTGCAGTAAAATAGTTACTGCTTGATAGGACTCGTTTAACTTAGCCTGAACCACCATCGATTGTCAAGGCTTTCATTTAACAATATTTTGATTACTGCTTTAGAATTTAATTTTCAAACTCGGCACAGATCACCGTGAACAACACCAAGATTCATAAATTCCCACGCTAGGTATCACTTAGACGGTGGTGCTTGATACAAATGCCAAGTCTCATTAACTTGCCCTCCCTAAGCATCGATATAAGAACTATGGGAGACAGAGATGGATTCCAGGGACTTCTCATTGTTAAGTCCCCTTTGAAGCCTGGATCACCCCCTCAAAGAATATAGGTGGCGGAAAAGCCACCCTTCTGAAAAACGCCCGATATTTAGCTATGATATGCGTAGTGCCAAAATTTTGGCAATATTCATTACATACAAAATAACTAAAAAGTATGTTCAGCCAAGTTTCCGACTCTAAATCTTTAGAGACATCTGTTTCTAATCAAGCGATCACGCTTGTTACGAGCATTTCAGAGCAAAAAACCCATAAACTATCATCTCCAACAGAGGATTATTCTTCATTTCCAGGTTCAACAAGTAGCAGACCTTCTGAAAAAGAAAAAATTGGCTAACAAAATTAAAAAGGCGATGTTGAATTGCAAAAATATTAACGAGCTAGGGCAACTTAAACAGAAGCTTGAGTGTACAGATAGTCAATTAGGGTGGGTATTTGAACGATGCTTAAATCCCCAAGAAAAAGAGTATATTTACAAAATAAAAGCTATTATGCAATTGTCAATTTTTGATGATCAATCTACTGCTTTCTCTACCCTAAATACAAAACTCTGTTGGCTCCCCATAGACTGTTCACAACTATGCTGACCGTAGGGGAAGTAATTTTAAAGTATTTATTGCCTAAAACCTTTACAGAAATATGATGAGTTTGATGATCGCATCGTTGTGGGAAAAGACAATGTCTATTGTCCCAAGGCAGTGATTACCTTCTGGGGTTTCCGTTTTAAAATGCAACAACCTCCAGGTTGTGGGGCAATTTATAGTAAATTTATGAGTAAGGAAGCGGATTACGATCCAACGGCTGGTTTTACCGGTGCTTAAGTTGGCAAAAGTGATCAGTATTCAGTCTTCTACACCGACGTTTTGCCTGGCGGGGCACCCCAGAATGATTAGCGCCGGATTTGATGGTCGGTGGTCGTTATTGGCCCGCAATTCCTTTCGCTTGCCCCGTAAGCTTTTGGACACTTTTTTTTAATCGATTTGGCCCGCAGATTCTTGTACTAAAAATTACTCTGGTTATCCTCATCTCCCAATGATCGCATTCAGGGTTGCCACCACCAAATCCACCAACGACGCAGGCAAACACTTCTCCGTACTCCGCCACCAATGCTGACTTAAATCCAACGTTCGGACTTGCTCGGCAATGATCGAACCGCTCACCTTAAAGCCATCGGCAATGAGGATTAACGTTTTGATCTCCGGCTTGATAGTGCGCGTAATGGGCGACACGATCACAATGCCACCGCGAGATTCATTAAACAATGTCTAACTCAAAACTAAACAAGGACGCGCTTCCCCAATCTGTTCCCTGCCCTCCGTCGGATTCAAATTAACCCGAATTACCTCACCCCGTCGCAATGCCATAGCCCTTATCCCTTACAAAAATTCTTGTCCTACAACTTCACCATTGATGAAGTCCTGTACGTCATGAGGGTAATGAAAATCTGCCGGAATACTAGCCAACAACTCTTCTAAGGTGATGGGCAAGGGCTTTTTGCGAATGACCAATGCCCCGTCCACTTCTTGCATCTCCACCGTCGAAGTCTCATCCCAACCAAAACTTTCCGCTAGTCGATGGGGAATACGTAAGCCAAGACTATTGCCCCACCGCTTTAATTGAACATCCATAGCGTGACCTGAAATTATCTTTTGTATAACAATTTTAGCCCGTTGATATTGAATAGAAATATCCTCCAGAGCCTGACTCTCTGGGCGATCGCCCTAAGGAAATCAAAAAGAGTCCACTCATTGATACAACTATGTGCTTATGTAACTGACTATAGGATTACATAGGCGATCGCCGTTCCCGCTCCCCCCAAGGCAGAAATACCAGATACAAAAAAGCACCGCCTCCCCGAAGGAAAACAGTGCAAAAATGAAAAAACCTAGTAGATCACGCCGTGGGCCTTACGATGGCAAACCGAACAAAGACAAGACAGCGTATGGGAAAAGAA
>JAYKJI010000117.1:0-46013 GCA_035285405.1 Snowella sp.
AGTTGTGGATCGCCTTTTAGACCGCTTAAGCGAAATCATCCCATCGCATGAATCTCATCTATCCCTTGCTATACAAGGGTTTTAAGTATTTTGGTAAATGTGCTACCCCCCTGAACGCTTACGAAAAATACTTTCGCAGTATTTGGGTAAAAATTGAGTTAAATTAACTCGTTAAATTTATCAAGAAGTATTTCTGTTTTAACCAACCATTAGTCATTTTTAATCAGATTTTTCTGAAAGAGATTCCGATGTACATATGCCAAAGGATTGAAGATTTTAACGGTCATCCAGAACGTGATCAAGAATTAGTTCAACTTAAGTGTAAAAAAATGAAGGAAAATCCCTTTGTTTTTCTACGGGGAAGTTGTCACTTATTTTACGAAGATTGGCCGAGTAAATCTCCCCTTAATCAAGCTCCTTTAAGCTGGATTTGTGGCGATTTACATCTAGAAAATTTTGGTAGCTATAAAGGAGAGAATCGCCTAACTTATTTCGATATAAATGATTTTGACGAATCTGTTTTAGCTCTCTGTACTTTTGATGTTACTCGCCTCATTACCAGCCTTTTTTTAGCTGTTGATGAAATTAAATCTTTTTCTGCCGATCCGTTAGCATTAGCAATGTTTTTTCTAAACAGTTATACTGCTACCTTAGGTGATAGAAAAGCTCGTTGGATTGAACGGGACACGGCGGAAGGTCTAGTGGAAAAATTGTTGAATGATGTACACGACAAAGATCGGGCTAAATTTTTAAAGAAAAAAGCACCTGTTAATGACAAAAATGTACGAAAAATTGAAATTAAGGAGGATAAGACTTGTCCAGTCACTTCCGAAACCTTTAACAATGTCGAAACAGCATTACGAAAATTTGCTGAGAGTCAAGAAAATCCCGATTTTTTTAAGGTAATTGATATTGTTTGGCGTATTGCGGGTACAGGTAGCCTAGGCTTAAAACGTTATCTCGTTCTTGTTGAGGGAAAAGGGTCTCCCGATAATAATTATCTGCTGGACTTAAAGCAATCAATTCCACCAAGCCTCACCCGATACATCTCATACTTTTCTCAATCACGATGGAATGATGAGTCTCAACGAATTATCGAAAATCAGAAGAAAATGCAGGCGATCGCCTCTGCCTTGCTACATTCTTTAAAAATTGACACAGAGTTTTTTGTGATGCGGGAATATCAACCCAATGAAGACAAGATTGATCTCTGCTCTGACAACCTAAATCTAGACCAACAATCCCTAGAGAAATTAATGAAAACTCTCGGTAATGTTGTCGCCTGGTCTCATCTTCGTAGTAGTGGACGACAAGGAGCGGCTAATGCCGACGCATTCGTTGATTTTTCCCAGAATAATTGGTGGCACCAAGAGGTTCTGACTTATGCTCAATATTATAGCCAAAAGGTCAGAGTACATCATCAACAATTTCAACCATGTTCAGTAAATAATTAAATGTCAAGATTCATTAAAGCTTGCTAAAAAAGTTGAAAATCTGAAGAAATTTTGGATTAGGGAAAAATGATCTACAAAAGCAAAAAACTATGCTTATAGCAAGATGTAGAAACATAAGCTTCCCTAATCTATATAACTTTTTCCTAAAAGGCTCAAGAAACAATCACTCTTCAAAAAAAAGAGAATAATTCTCACTATTTCTCAGAATAAAAACTCTATTTATTTCCTTCGTTATAGGTTTTATAAGAGGATTTTGGGAAAGGGTCACACTAACGAAAGAAGAGATTTTCAGACATTGTTCCTAATAAAAAAATAAGGCTTTCAGCCGTTAGGTCACACTTTTCAAATGTCCTCTAAGGAGTTGCTTGCCAACTCTAGAGATAATAAGAATTGAAGATCAAGCCTCTACCGCTATTCAATAGAATTGCTCATTCTTGCGTTAACCTCCATTCTGGATTACCATGACAGGCGTTATTAATCCTAATCTTGAGGTGGTCATGGGCCGTAAATACGATGTTTATGGGGTAGGCAATGCCCTCGTCGATATGGAATTTGAAGTCAGTCCTGAACAATTGCAACGTTTAGGCATTGATAAAGGGGTAATGACCCTTGTAGATGAAACCAGGGAAAATGAACTGATTGCCGAATTAAAAAGCTATCTTTGCAAACAAAGTGGTGGGGGTTCGGCAGCAAATACGATGGTTGCCCTGAGTCAGTTAGGGGGTAAGGGTTTTTATTCCTGTAAGGTAGCCAATGATGAGGCGGGAACTTTCTACCTTGAAGATTTACGAGCTTGCGGTCTAGATACCAACTTACATAATGGAGAACGGGAAAATGGCATTACAGGCAAATGCTTAGTGCTAATTACCCCCGATGCCGATCGCACCATGAACACTTTTTTAGGCATTACGGGCGGATTTTCTGAAAAAGAACTGGTTCCCGAAGCGATTCAAGATTCTGAATATTTGTACATGGAAGGTTATCTGGTCACTTCTCCAACGGGTAAAGCCGCCGTCATTAAAGCTAGAGAAATTGCTGAAGCCAATGGGGTTAAAACCAGTTTTTCCCTCTCCGATCCCAACATGACCAACTATTTTAAAGACGGTTTATTGGAGATGATTGGTAACGGTGTGGATTTTCTCTTTGCCAATGAAGCAGAAGCTGGAACGATGGCAGGCAGTGAGGATTTTAAAACAATTTTGGATTATTGTCAGACCTTAGCGAAAGGCTTTGCGATTACTAGAGGAGCCCAGGGATCGGTGGTTTTTGATGGCGAAAAGTTACTTGAAATTCCCACAACACCTGTCCAGGCGATTGATACAGTTGGGGCTGGAGATATGTATGCCGGAGCCTTTCTTTATGCTCTAACGCATGGTTTGGGTTACGAAAAAGCAGGTAAATTGGCCTCGATTACTGCTGCTAAAATTGTCACCTGTTACGGCCCCCGTTTAGCGACGACTGATCTGCAAGCATTATTAGGTCAAATCTAATGGCTGGATCGTAATTTTTAAGAGCTCAGGGGGTTAACTCCGTTGGGATTACTGGCAGCGATCGCCCTAGCTCTCCTTTCTATCTTCCTCTAGCTGTTTTTGTAATTGAGCATAATTGACCTTACCTGAAGGCGATCGGGAGATTTCCAGCCTGGCAAACCAAGCTTTTGGACACTTATAGGGACTTAATTTTGTCTTTAGGATTGTCTCCAGAGAACTTCCAGAACATTCCGGCAAATGAGGGACATAAACCGCCGCAACTATCTCTCCCCAATAGCGATCGGGTAATCCCAAAACCACCACATCTTTGACTTGTTGCGTTGCCAAAATAGCCGCTTCTATCTCCGCCGGAAAAACCTTTTCTCCTCCCGTAATAATCCTCTGGTTTTGACGACCCATAATCCATAGATAACCCTCTTCATTAACATAACCTAAATCCCCGGAAAAAAAGGATTGAGGACAATAGAGATCAGGATAATAACCGAGAAAAAGTGATGAAGATTGAATGTTGATTTTTCCTACCTGATGGCAATTTAAAACTAAACCTTGCTCATCCATAATTCTAACCTTGACATGGGGCAATATTTGACCCACACCAGAGCGACCTTGCTTAAAATCCATGACTTTTAAGGTAGCAATTTGAGCCGCCGTTTCTGACATCCCGTAGGTAGGAGCTAGGTTAATATTGGCTTGTCTTGCCTGTTCGAGCAGTGTGGGCCAAGCAGGGGCACCTCCTAAAAAAATCGTTTTAAATGAGGTTAGCCATTGGGGAAAATGATCGAGCAGAAATTGCAGTTGAGTGGGAACTAAGGATAGAAAAAAATTCCTATAGTCTTCTGAGGGGGGCGTTAGTTTGAGTTGAGCATAGGAATAAAAGTGAAAATTACCTTGAGTTATGAAAGACCGCAGGAATTGCATTAAACCACTCACATGATAAAGCGGTAGAACACAGAAAGAATTGATCTTTTTCACATCAAAATATTGCTGAAAACCTTGAACGGAAGCTGTTAAAGTTTGCCAAGTATGGGCAACAAATTTAATCTGTCCCGATGTTCCCCCTGTCGGGATAAAAATATAAGAATCAGACCAAGGAGAAGAATGAGATTTGGTTAATGCTGAAAAAACTTGAGGCACTTTACCCCAGATCAGATCGGGATGAATAAGGTCTGCCACCTGTTGCCATTCCTGCTCTTGCCAATGGGGATTACCTAAAAAAACAGAGCCTTGATTGAGTAATATAGCTAGAAATGCGGCTAAAAATCTTTCTGGCTCCTCTTCTACGAGTAAAACCTGGGGCTTTAAATATTGAGAACATTGATTTTCATAGAAGAGAATTTGCTCATAAAAAGTGGAAGATTCTTGACTAATAAAATTTCCCAGCTTAAGCCAAATTTGTAACTCTTTTCTTAAGTTATCCATTTTTCATTTTGGTCTTATTCTTGAAACCAATGATTTACACCAAACCCCAAGGCTCTGGAGGGATTCCCCCATTTAATTGCTAATTCTAAGACATTTTGACGACCGATCGCTGTTTCAAAGACTGAGGAAAATAAAGCATCAATGGGATGGGTTTGTAACCATTGACCTAAACGACGGGGCGATCCCATAATGGCCGCTTTGAGAACATAAACGCCTCGCCAACCTTGCTGATAACAACTTTGGAGTTGGGTCAAATTGGCTACCGATTCATCTAAAGCGATCGCGGTTTTAAACTGTCGGGATAAGGCTAATAGGGTTGGAAACTCTTCGGGGGGTAACGGCTGTTCAATCAATTCTATTTTATTCTCTAATTCGGCAAACTCTAACCACCGTTTGGTCGTTTCTAAGTTCAGTCCCCCATTGGCATCTAGTCTCAGTTTTCCCTGAGTAGGCAGGTAAGAGATTAATTCCTTGATCAGCGATCGCTCCTGCTCAAAGCTTTGAACCCCGATTTTTTGTTTAAAAGTATTGTATTGTTGAGCAACATTTGTCTGAATTGACGGTAGAGCCGCTAGTCCTGTCGGCAATAGATAGCTATAATTCCAGGGATGATTAACGGAATCAATTTCATGTTTTGTATTGAGATGATGATCTAAATCAGTGATTAGAGTATGATTGGCGACTCTTTTTAGATTAATCAGGGCCGACTCAAAAGCAAATTGACAGCAAGGTAAATCATTCGGAATTTGGTCAATGATTTGGGGATTAAACTTAGCACCTAGTTGCGCACAAAACTGAGTTGCCTGCTCAATGGTTTCAGAGCCAAACCAGGAAAGGGGTGCAATTTCTCCCCTACCAACATTACCCCATTGATCCGTGAGTTGAATAATAATTCCCTTTCGCTCAGACCATAAACCGTGACAGGTTTGCAATGGCATGACAAAGGGTTTGCAATAGACAAAGTAATCATAATAGTAATCCATTACTGAATTATTCAATTATTCAATATTTACCTAGAATTTGGTAGAAACTAAATTACTGGCCAAACTTAACCAATAGAAAGGTAAAAAACCAATTTGGCTTTTTCGACAATGACGACAACGGAACTTATGACAGAGAACAAGTAATAGTAACAGTCTTAGGAAAAGGGGATGACTGTAGGACAATTTAAGATTGGCATGATTGCAGGCTTGGCAATACATAAGCTGATACCCTCTTTTTTTTGTCATTGATTAAGTTACAGGTAAATTGTTGGCAGGGTTAATTTCTTCAAAGTATATAGTGATTATTTTGAATCATCTTACCCAGAACAATCAATCGTTGAGATTTAATGACATTGACCGATTCAAGAATGACATTGACCGATTCAAATTTGGTATAACCGAGTGATCGCTTGGCTTGGATCCGGTTGTTTGACCAGGGATTCTCCCACTAAGATAGCTCCCACACCGGCGGATTGAACCTGTTGTAAATCTTTTCCTGTATGTAAACCAGACTCACTAACAACCAGAATGTCTCTTTCCCGTAGGCGATCGCCTCTAGCAGCCATTAAAGTATTGGTATTTTGCAGATCAACGGTGAAATTTTCCAAATTGCGATTATTAATTCCGATCAAGCTTACTCCCTCTAACGTTAAAACTCGATCTAATTCAGCTAAGGTATGTACCTCAATGAGAGCCGTCATTCCCAACGCATTAATGATTTTGAGAAAATACTGTAAATCCTTATCGGGTAAAATGGCGGCAATTAGTAAAACCGCATCGGCTCCCTTGCTACGGGCTAAGTAAATTTGATAGGGATAAATGACAAATTCTTTGCAAAGTAACGGTAAATCGACTGTCTGTCGAACCAAGGCTAGGTTTTCAAAACTACCTTGAAAAAACATTTCGTCCGTTAAGATCGATAAACAGTTAGCACCACCATCAGCATAGGCCTTGGCAATTTCAACCGGATCAAAGTCCGCCCGAATGACCCCTTTACTGGGAGAAGCTTTTTTCACTTCGGCAATTAACGCCGGTTGACGAACACTTTTTTTTAAGGCTCCTAGAAAGTCTTTGGGTCTGGGTAAATCTTTAACCGCTTTTTGAAGTTCGATGAGAGATACTTTTTCTCGTCTTTGTTCTACTTCTATTTCTTTTTGCCAAACAATTTTCTCTAAAATATGACGAGGTTCTGCCTCTGGGTGCTGGATTTGATAACGTAGAAATTCTACCTTGACCGTAGGGTTAGGAGGGCGACGACGGATTTGCATGGGAACAGGTTTAATGAGGGAGCGGTCTATTGTTCCCAATTATATCAAGACAAGGTGATTGTGGGAGACAAACAAACGTGACATTTCAAGTCAATCTTGAACCAATAGATAGAAATTTGGCTAATAAACTAAACTAGTAACTTACAAAATCACTAGTAATTTACAAAATCTAGTCTTTTTATTGGAGGATTAACATCCGCAATGAGCATTCTTTCCACTAAAGTAATTAAAGTAAACTGTATTTCGATTCAGAGATTCGGTAAGAGGTCAGGATGATGACGCTGGAACGTTTCCATGTCAAATTTTGGGGGGTAAGAGGGAGTATCCCCTGTCCAGGTGCTGAAACAGTAAGGTATGGGGGAAATACGACTTGTGTAGAGATGTTAATTGGGGGTGAACGACTCGTTTTTGATAGTGGTACAGGAATTCGGATTCTAGGGGAATCGTTATTGCCGCTAATGCCAGTCCAAGGCCACATTTTTTTTTCCCATACCCACTGGGATCATATTCAGGGTTTTCCTTTTTTTGCCCCGGCTTTTATGAGTGGTAACACCTTTAAAATTTACGGGGTTCCTACTGCTAATGGTGTTACGATTAAACAACGTTTGCATGACCAAATGCTTCACCCTAATTTCCCAGTGCCCTTGCAAATTATGCAAGGCGATCTACAATTTTACGATCTCGAAATAGATAAAGATATACGGTTAGGAGAGATTCGGATTGAGATGCGGTGTTTGAATCATCCAGGGGGTTCTGTGGGTTATCGAGTAGAATGGCGCGATCGCGTTGTGGTTTTTGTTACTGATACTGAACATTTACCTGATCAACTAGATAAAAATGTTCTTCACCTCGCCCATCAAGCTGATGTGTTAATTATTGATGCCACCTATACCGATCAAGAATACTATGATCCTGTACACAGCCGTAGGGGTTGGGGCCACTCCACCTGGCAAGAGGCGGTTAAGATTGCCCATCAAGCCCAGGTAAAACAACTGATTTTATTTCACCATGATCCCTCTCATAATGATGATTTTCTAGATGCGATCGCCGAAGAAGCCATGTTAGCCTTTCCTGCCACTTTAATAGCGAGAGAAGGAATGAGCCTAGAATTATTACCTAAAGCCTAAACTATTATAAAGTTCCGAAAATTGGGTTAGACAAGAGATCTTGCCGCGATCGCCATTGCTCCAATTTATATTACAATTTGTAAAGAAACTGAATTTGGACTAAAGACGGAATGCGAGTTGCGATCGTTGGAGCGGGATTAGCGGGTTTGGCCACCGCCATTGACTTGGTGGACGCGGGCTGCGAGGTAGAAATTTTTGAATCCCGTCCTTTTGTAGGGGGAAAAGTAAGCAGTTGGGTGGACAAGGATGGCAATCATATTGAAATGGGGCTGCACGTCTTTTTTGGCTGTTACTATAACCTCTTCGCCTTGATGGAAAAGGTAGGGGCGATCGCCAATTTGCGCTTGAAACAGCACACTCATACCTTTGTGAATAAGGGGGGACGAATCGGAGAATTAGATTTTCGCTTTATTACCGGCGCACCCTTTAACGGTTTAAAGGCTTTTTTTACCACTTCCCAACTATCAACCGTCGATAAATTAGCCAATTCTTTAGCGTTAGGAACTAGCCCGATCGTGCGGGGTTTAATTGACTTTGAAGGCGCGATGAGAAATATTCGAGCGTTAGATTCCATTAGTTTTGCGGATTGGTTTCGTAAACAGGGGGGAAATGAGGGCAGTCTCAGAAAAATGTGGGATCCGATCGCCTATGCCCTGGGGTTTATTAATACTGAAGATATTTCAGCCCGTTGTATGTTGACCATTTTTCAGTTTTTTGCCGCTAAAACCGAGGCTTCAGTCCTACGCATGTTAGAAGGCTCTCCCTATGAGTATTTACATAAACCGATTATTAATTACCTGGAAGAACGGGGGGTAAAAATTCACACTCGTCGTCAAGTTCGGGAAATTTATTTTGAAGGAACGGGAGAACAAACCAGGGTTACAGGTTTAAGTATTGCCCATGGTGAAAACCTAGAAACAATTATCGCCGATGCCTATGTTTGTGCCTGTGATGTGCCAGGAATTCAACGCCTTTTACCCCAGCAATGGCGAGAAATGCCATTCTTTGACAATATTTATCAACTCGATACCATTCCCGTTGCTACTGTGCAATTACGCTTTGATGGTTGGGTTACAGAATTAAACGATCCAGCGCAACAAAAACAACTGGGAAAAGCTCTCGGTTTAGATAATTTACTTTATACTGCTGATGCTGATTTTTCCTGTTTTGCCGATTTAGCCCTAACTAGTCCGGCTGATTATTACCGTGAAGGTCAAGGTTCCTTAATGCAATTAGTCTTAACGCCAGGAGATCCCTTTATTAAACGCAAAAATGAAGATATTGCCCAGCATGTTCTTGCCCAGGTCAAAGAATTATTTCCTTCTGCCCGTGATTTAAATATGACCTGGTTCAGTGTGGTGAAATTAGCCCAGTCTCTTTACCGTGAAGCCCCTGGGATGGATCGCTTTCGTCCTAGCCAAAAAACGGCGATCGCTAACTTTTTCTTAGCCGGTAGTTATACCCAACAGGACTATATTGATAGTATGGAAGGAGCCACCCTTTCCGGCAAACAAGCGGCCCAAGCCATTTTAGAAACTGCCGAAAACTTAAAAATTCAAAACCCTTAATGATCATGGCCAACTGGTTAGAACATAGTGTACAAGTTGAAGTCGATGCTCCGATTGATCTAGTCTGGAGTCTTTGGTCTGATCTAGAGCAAATGCCTCGCTGGATGAAATGGATTGAATCAGTCAAAATATTGGAAGATAACGCCGACTTATCCCGTTGGCAATTGGCAACTGGTAGTTTTGAGTTTAGCTGGCTTTCCCGTATTGTTAAACTGGTTCCTAATCAACTCATTCAATGGGAATCGGTGGATGGTTTGCCCAATCGCGGAGCCGTACGTTTCTATGATCGTCATGGCAAAAGTATTGTACGTCTAACGATCGCCTATGCCATTCCTGGTTGGCTCGGAAAATTGATGGATAATCTCTTTTTAGGCAAAGCCGTAGAATCGACCATTCAAGCGGATCTAGAACGCTTTCGAGAATATATTGCTCAAGTCCAAAACCGCTAATTTTAGTAACCGAGGTAAAGCTCATTTTGGTTACTTTAAAAAAATAGTTTTTCAAAAGTCGCTTGTCAAATATCAAAATAATAGCGGACTGCCCCCGATTCAGTATCATTGCCCACCTGGACGATGCCTTTTCTCATGCCATCCTGTAAAACTTTTTCTGTTTCGTCGACGGTAAGACCCGTAGCCATCATGGCCTGAGCAAGGGACAGACTATTCCCTTTTTGAGCAGCATAGTCAATCAGTTGGTGTAGAGGGCTTTGGTTAACAACTTTTTTTGATCCCCAAAGAGTTTCCTGCAATTTGTTATCTAAACGATCCAATTTCTGGAGAATTTGCTGACCTAAAACAAGTGGGCCAATCTGACTAGAAGGGGGCAAAAAGCTAGGAGAGCGTTTCTCATTTTCATTGACCATTCCAGGAATTAACAAAAGATCCACGAACTGTCCGACAAAACAAAGCCCACTAGTACAAAGCCAGAGGACACCAGTGATCGGTTTACCCAGATAGAAACGATGAATTCCCGATAAGCCAAAGAAACCTAATGCCCAGAGTAAATACGCAACCGAGAGATTTTTACCAGCAGGATACGCCATAGCCGAATGCAAAAATAATGGTGGGAGGAAATACGAACTTACGAACGGTTAATTAGCCCCGCTTAAGTCGGTTCAAAAGATTCAAGCGATTCACTTTTCAGTGTAACGGTTTACTCGCTAAACGGCGATCGCTAAAACCGCCCCTCATCACCCACTTCGCTTAAACCATGTTTCAGGGCAATGCGTTCATCAAAGACAAAACACTCTCCCTGCCACAGACTTTCCTGGGGAGCGATTGTCGCTAAATAGTTCAGTACTCCCCCCTTGAGATGGTACACTTTTTCAAAGCCTTGACGTACCATAAAAGCAGAAGCCTTCTCGCAGCGAATTCCCCCCGTACAAAACATGGCAACCTTAGGATGATGTTGAGGATCAAGGTTTTTCGCTACGTAGTTAGGAAACTCTCTAAACGCCCGCGTCATTGGATTCGTAGCCCCTTGAAAAGTACCAATTTCCACCTCGTAACCATTGCGAGTATCAATCACAATCACCTCTGGATCCTGGAGAAGAGCATTCCATTCCTGGGGAGAGACATAAATACCGACTTGATCGTTGGGATTAATATCTGGTCTGCCGAGGGTGACAATTTCGGGCTTGAGTTTGACCTTCATGCGCTTAAAGGGCAATGTTTCTGTCCAGGCATCTTGGGTTTGAAGATCGGTTAATCCTGGTTCGGAACGTAAAAGAGTTAATATCGCCTCTATCGCCTCTGGGGAACCAGCCAAAGTACCATTAATTCCCTCTGATGCCAATAAAATCGTACCTTTAATTCCCTGCTGTTGACAAAAATTTTGCCAGGTTGTCCGTTTAGCCTCTAGAGCAGTGAGCGCAACAAATTTGTAGAAGGTCGTCACCAGATAGGTCATGGATTTTCAGAAAAAACTTGATTATTTTTAACACCTATGGCTATAATAGCGAAAGTCAGCAATTTTCTAGTGCATTAGATATTGTCTTTGCTGGGGGTATAGCTCAGTTGGTAGAGCGCCTGCTTTGCAAGCAGGATGTCAGCGGTTCGAGTCCGCTTATCTCCATAAGGTGTTTTTGGAATAAGCAATTATGCCTGTTGAGATTGGGAAAGTGTCCCCCTCCCAAGTTAATTTTGCCTGGTAGGTGCTAGATCAGGTCAAACTAGGTAAAAATGCTGTTTTAAGCAAAGTTATTAAGAATTTATAAAAGAGTTCTCAATCTGTAAAAATTTGTTTTCCTGATTACTCCTGGGTACTCAAAATACGAGGCTTAATTTTCTGTAAGAGTATAGAGAGTAATGCTTGACGGTGGAATCGCGATCGCAGTAATCTGCCTAAATGGAGTGAGTTTGCTGTGGTTCGAGGCAATGATTAACTTTCGTTAACCATAAAATTAAAAAATATCATGATCTTTTATATTGTCAAAGGGGCCAAGGTTTCCTATGCTTTTCATAGAGTGAATAAATAAAGCTACTCTTGTAAAATTTCTTCCGCTTGGTTCGCTATTCAGAATCAGGCTCAGTTTGTTAGGAGTTGACAAACCCCCAACGGGATTTTCCCCTCTCTGAGGAACTGGAAGTTGGGAGAATTTCACATTCTGCTCTTCAATCGAGCGAAGGCTGTCGTGTTTATTAATCTGGCTTAATGTAAGCAAGGAAATTAACTATGTCAATTGCAGTAGGAATGATTGAAACCCTTGGGTTTCCGGCGGTGGTAGAAGCAGCCGACTCTATGGTTAAAGCGGCTCGTGTAACCCTGGTCGGTTATGAAAAAATTGGTAGTGGAAGAGTCACCGTCATCGTTCGGGGTGATGTATCAGAAGTACAAGCTTCTGTCTCTGCGGGTATTGAAGCTGCTAACCGCGTTAATGGGGGTCAAGTCCTTTCTACCCATATTATTGCCCGTCCCCATGAAAACCTGGAATACGTTCTCCCGATTCGTTATATCGAAGAAGTCGAACAATTCCGTAATTATTAAGGACTGAGTCCTCTTTGTGTCAGCAGTCTGGAGTCTGAATAAACGCCAGAAACTGACTTCCCCCTATCTCAAATGTCTCTAGGAGAGCGAACTGATTATGTCAATTGCTGTTGGAATGGTAGAAACCTTAGGTTTTCCGGCTGTGGTAGAAGCGGCCGATGCTATGGTTAAGGCGGCTCGCGTTACGCTAGTGGGCTACGAAAAAATTGGTAGTGGTCGGGTCACCGTTATTGTGCGGGGTGATGTATCGGAAGTACAAGCCTCGGTGTCAGCCGGTATTCAAAACGCTCTGCGGGTTAACGGCGGTGAAGTTTTATCCAACCATATTATTGCCCGTCCCCATGAAAATTTGGAATATGTTCTGCCGATTCGCTATACCGAGGCTGTAGAACAATTTCGCGAAAGTGTTAATCCTCGTCCTCTAAGACGCATTTAATAGGCAATTGTTAAATTATGCAAATTGCCAAAGTGCTTGGCACGGTGGTAAGTACCTATAAAACCCGTAGTCTTACGGGAGTTAAACTTCTGATTGTCCAATTCATTGATGCTCAAGGCCAACTTCTACCGAACTATGAGGTGGCCGCGGACATCGTGGGAGCAGGAATTAACGAATGGGTTTTGGTCACAAAGGGTAGTGCAGCCCGCATTGATAGTGGCAATGAAGATCGTCCTCTTGATGCAATGGTGGTTGGCATTATTGATACCGTTACGGTGGATAATCGCTCTTTGTATAACAAAAAAGATGAATTTCGACAGTAAATTCAGTGGATAGTAAATAGGGATAGAGTCACATGGCAGCCCGTACAACGGCGGCTCCAGCCACGCCTTGGTCAAAAAATCTAGCTGAACCTCGTATTGATGAAACAGCCTACGTTCATTCTTTCTCTAATCTGATTGGGGATGTGAGGGTAGGGGCAAAAGTTCTGATAGCGCCTGGGACTTCGATTCGGGCCGATGAGGGAACGCCTTTTGCCATTGGAGATAATGCCAATATTCAGGACGGGGTGGTTATTCATGGACTAGAACAAGGTCGAGTGATGGGGGACGATGGCCAGGACTATTCAGTTTGGATTGGCAACAGTGCTTGTATCACTCACCTAGCTCTTATTCATGGCCCCGCTTATATCGGCGATCGCACCTTTATTGGTTTTCGCTCAACGGTATTCAATGCCAGGATTGGGGCTGATTGTGTGGTAATGATGCACGCGCTGATCCAAGATGTGGAAATTCCCAGTGGCAAGTTTGTCCCTTCGGGGGCGGTGATCACTAACCAACAACAGGCGGATCAACTGCCTAATGTTCAAGACCGCGATCGCGCCCATGCTCAACACGTCATAGAGATTAATCAAGCTCTCAGTGCCGGTTATCAAGGTGAGAAAGATGCGGCTTGTATTACGCCCATTCGGGAAACCATTTCTCGTTCTATAGAAGGCGTTAATAAGACTAACTATATAAATTCAGGGGAAACAACAATGAGTGTCAGTTCCGACATTAGAAATCAAGTCCGCGCTCTGCTCTCCCAGGGCTACAGTGTGGGTGGCGAACATGCCAATGAACGGCGGTTTAAAACCAAATCCTGGAACAGTTGTGGTACAGCCGAGGGCTATCGAGAGGATCAAGTTCTCAATACCGTTGAAGGTTGGTTAAATAGCTACGCTGGGGAGTATGTCCGCTTAATTGGCATTGATAAGGCCGCTAAACGTCGGGTGGTCGAAGTTATTATCCAACGCCCAGGGGATACGCCTGGCTCACCTTCCCGCACCACGAAAACCAGTAGTTACAGTACTAACGGTCATAGCAACAGTAGTCTAGCCGGTCTAAAGCCTGATGCGGCGGGTCAACTACGAGCCTTAATCCATCAAGGTTGCAAAATTGGCTTAGAACATGCCAATGCCCGTCGTTTCAAAACAGGCTCCTGGTTAGGGGGCGGTACGATTGAAAGTGCCAGGGAAGGGGAAGCCATCCAACGTCTGGAAGCTTTCCTAGCTCAATACCCCCAGGAATATGTCCGCATTATCGGCATTGATCCGGTGGCTAAACGGCGAGTCGCAGAAATCATTGTTCAACGTCCTGGTAACGAAACAGCAGGTCGGGCCAGTGGTGGTAGTACCGCTAAGGTGAGTTTAGGAGGAAGTAGTACTCGTGCAACTGGTATCTCCTCAGAAACGATCGCCCAAGTCCGTTCCTTATTAGCCCAGGGCTATAGCATTCGCACTGAGCATACGGATAAACGTCGTTTTCGCGCTAAATCCTGGGATAGCTGTTCTCCGATTGGGGGCAGTCGAGAAGCAGAAATCATTGCCGGCTTAGAAGCTTGCTTGGCAGAACATCAAGGAGAATATGTTCGTTTAATTGGGGTGGATACCAAGGCTAAACGTCGGGTATTGGAAACCATCATTCAACGTCCTGATGAGTCCGTCAGTAATGGTAACGGTAGTCGGGCCACCAGTTCCCCCGCCCCTGCCCCCGCCTACAACGGCAATACCGACCGCAATAGCTATGGCAGTACCTCTAGTAAGCCCGAATTAGCTCCCACCGTCATTAACCAAGTGCGATCGCTGTTAGCCCAGGGTTACAAGATTGGCACAGAGCATACGGATCAACGTCGTTTTCGCGCTAAATCCTGGGAAAGTTGCTCTCCCATTACCAGTACCCGTGAAGCGGATGTCCTGCGTTCTTTGGAAGCCTGCCTAGCGGATCACCAAGGGGAATATGTACGACTCCTCGGCATTGATACAAACGCCAAACGTCGGGTTCTCGAAACCATCATCCAACGCCCCTAATGAACCTATGCGCCTACCGCCCGTCCAAATTGTGAGCCAATCGGAATATTTTGTGAGTGGTGATGTGTCCATTCATGAAACGGCGGTAGTGGCCCCCGGTGTTGTGCTGCAAGCGGCTCCCAATAGTCAAATTCTGATCGGTGCTGGTTCCTGTATTGGTATGGGAACGGTGATTAATGCCTATGCGGGCATTGTGGATATCGAATCGGCAGTGACTTTGGGGCCGGGGGTTTTAATTATGGGTCGCTCCACCGTTGGGCAAGGGGCCTGTGTCGGTACAAAGACCACCATTATTAATATTTCCATTGAACCTTTAACAATGGTCGCGCCAGGCTCGCTGTTAGGAGATACTTCTAGAGCTTGGCAACCAGAAACCGTTTCTCCGGCGACGGAAATTCCTTCTCCCTGGGATACAGAAGACGTTGTTGAGGAGTCTCTGCCTGTTCCTGAATCACCTGTAGAAATTGAACCTGAGCCTGAATTGCCCTCAGAACCGGCGATCGCCTCTGAATTTGTTGTGACGGCAGATACGATCCTTAAAGAAAAACAGCCTGTGGTAGGACAGGTTTATATTAATCAATTACTGATTACGCTTTTCCCTGAACGTCAAAGAACGTCAAACGTTTAAACAGCCTAATTGAGGTGCTTCATTGCCAGTCTAAATTAAATAGTATTCTGAGCATTTTTGTTGTGTTAGTCTGGGGAATAAGAACAGCAATTCTCTGTGAGGTGTCAAGATGACAGAACAATCACTAGACCAGGATCAAGGCATTACAGAAATTACCGTACAGGGATTTAAGTCTTTGTATGAAGAAAGTCGTATTGAGATTCGGCCTCTAACGGTTTTGGCAGGGGCAAATAGTTCGGGTAAGTCGAGTATGATGCAGCCTTTATTATTAATGAAGCAAACTTTAGAGGTTCTCTATGATCCTGGTGCATTATTAATTAATGGGCCAAATGTTAAATTTACGTCGGGCTCTCAGCTATTATCTAATACATTTTCATCAAATGATCAGTTTTCAGTTGCTATTAAAACTGATAAATATTCATCTATAAAAATAATTTTTCAAAGGGAAAATCTGGGGATTAATTCTTTTCGAGTATCTCAGTTTACTGAAAATTTAGATAAGGATAATGAAATTGTTTATTGTCAAGAAATGAGTTCCGGAGAATTATCTAATTTAGTCTTTAGAAAAGAATTATCTGATCGGATTTATAAACAGACTCAAGCAATATTTATTAAAGAATCGAGGTCAATATTTGAAGAAGCTAAAGATTGGGTTCAGGAAATTATAGAAAATGCTAAAAAACGATGGCTTTTTAAAGTAGCAAGTAATCGGTGCTTTTTCCAATTAAATGCAATTAATAATTACCCTGATCAGATAGATTCACCACAAAATAGTACACCACTCTATCTAAGTATGCAAAATCATTTATTTGCATATTTAAATGATATTTCTAACATTGCCTTTTCTGATCAATATTTTGGCCCTTACCTATCTTTTCGCTTTACAAGGCTTTCCGCTCCTTATCTTAAAATAATTCATTTACCAGGGTTGCGAGGAACGCCTGAAAGGACTTACCCAATTACAGGAGTAAAAAATCAATTTCCTGGAACCTTTGACAATTATTTTGCAAGTATTATTTATCACTGGCAAGCGACTCAGAATTCAAAAATCGAAGAGTTAAATAAATATCTTCAAGATTTAGGTTTAACATCCAAAGTTACAGCTAGTCGTCCTAATGATGTAAACATTGAATTACAAGTTGGATTATCTAAAGATATTTCGGATACTGTAGTTAATATTGCTGATGTCGGTCTTGGAGTCTCTCAAGTTTTACCTGTTTTAGTCGCCCTATTAGTTGCTGAACCTGGCCAATTAGTGTATTTAGAACAACCCGAATTACATCTTCATCCCCGCGCCCAAGCAAACCTCGCTCAACCGTTGATTGATGCTGCAAATCGAGGTGTTAAAGTTGTCGTAGAAACCCATAGTGATTTATTATTAACTCGTATTAAAACTCTAGTAGCAGAAGAAGCAATTGATCCTGCTAAACTTATCTTGCATTGGTTTAGTCGTGGAGATGATGGCATAACTAAAATTAATAGCAAAGAACTTGATAAAGTTGGAGCCTATGGAGAGTTTCCAATAGATTTTAGCGATGTCTTTTTTGAAGAAGATCGTCGTTATATTGACGCGGCATCAAAACAACTTTTAGCCAAAAATAGAAAATAAATTAATGGGTGAACTAAATTCTAAATCTTTAGTAATCGATACTAGTGTTGTTCGTTCGGCCAGCGATCGACCACAAATTTCTAATCAAGAACTATCTAAAATTTTAACCTTTAACAACTGTTATCATTTTTTGAATACTGTTCTTGACTCTGAACATAAAATTTTTATGACTCAAGAAATTAGAGATGAATGGTATAAACGCCGTCAGGATACGGGCAAACCTTATATTTCACTTTTTTCCCAACGTTGGTATAGAGAAATGATTGATAGGGAAAAGGTTGTAGAAGATTTGATTTCACCAAATGATTTATTACAAGAACGAGTGATAAATACAGCCAAACCTGAAGCTGTGAAACAAAAAGAAAATATGCTCAAAGACTATTTTTTGTTAGAAGCCGCTTTAGCCAGTGATAAAACAGTTATTTCTTTAGATGATAAAACTGCTCGCAAGCTTTTTAGTCAAGCCTCCCAAAACATTGATGAAATCAAAGAAATTGTCTGGGTTAATCCTGATAAAAATGAGGAACAACCGATTGAATGGTTAAACAATGGCGCACCTGCTGAAACAGGAAGATTTTTAGTAAATTATCAACCATCAGAATAGGAACCTTATTGGCGTTACTTAATTAAGATATGAAAACAGATTTTGCATATATCTAAAAAACAATTTGAGTCAATGTTTTAAAAACTGCATCTTTAAAGATTCATCCCGTAAATCAGCAACGCCAACAACAGGAAGAGTAAAGTTTGTTAAAGCGATCGCCGATTGATCATCAAACCTACGATATTCAGAACACTTAAAAAATAATTATCAGATCGAATGCACCAATAAAGTCTTGTCAAATTCAACCATAGACTTCAGTCTATTGACAACACGATATAGATAGAGAAAGATAGATGTAGCTAATCAATGACTTTAGAAATCGGTATTTTACAAATACAGGGTTGTCAGGCAACGATAGGAGAAAGGAAAGAGAGATAAACACCCTCACTCCTCAAGCAACAAAAGTTTTGGAGGTTTTACCCATGGTTGCCCTGACTCAACGCCCACTTCAATCTAAGCCTGCTCAACGCTTGACCATGCAAACGGTGGTGATCGCACCAGAAACGACGGCGATGCGTTCCATGGACTGGGATCGAGAACGATTTGATATCGAGTTTGGTTTACAGAATGGGACGACCTATAATTCCTTTTTAATTCAAGGGGAAAAAGTTGCTTTAGTTGATACCTCTCACCGCAAATTTGAGCAATTATATCTGGATGTTTTGTTGGGATTAATTGACCCTAAAACGATTGATTATTTGATTATTAGCCATACAGAACCGGATCATAGTGGCTTAGTTAAGGAGATTTTAGAGTTAGCACCGCAAGTCACTATTGTGGGGGCAAAAGTCGCCATTCAATTCCTAGAAAATATGGTGCATCAACCGTTTAACGTCCTTCAGGTCAAGAGCGGCGATCGCCTAGATTTAGGCAAAGGCCATGAATTAGAATTTGTTTCTGCCCCGAATTTACATTGGCCCGACACGATTTTTACCTATGATCATAAAACCCAGGTTCTTTACACCTGTGATGTCTTTGGAATGCACTATTGCGATGATCATACCTATGATGAAAATTTATTCCTAATTGAAGAAGATTTTAAATATTATTATGACTGTTTAATGGGGCCAAATGCGCGATCAGTTCTGGCAGCCTTAAAACGGATTGAAAAGCTCCCCATTGCTCAGATTGCTACGGGTCATGGGCCGTTATTGCAACATTATCTTTCTGATTGGGTAAATCGTTACCAGCAATGGAGTCTTGAACAGTCCAAAACCGAGACCTTTGTTGCTCTGTTCTATGCTGAAGATTACGGCCACAGCGACCATCTGGCCCACAGTATTGCTCACGGCATCAGTAAAACAGGGGTTCAAATAGAGTTAATAGATATTAGCAACGCCGATCTTCAGGAAGTTCGAGAATTAGCCTCCCAGGCCGCAGGCATCGTGGTTGGAATGCCTTCTCAACGTGATTTGACTGCTTTGGCGGCAATCAGTACCATCCTCGCGGCAACGAATAGTAAACAGGCGATCGCCTTATTTGAGTCGGGAGGCGGCGAAGATGAACCGATTTATCCCCTACGCAATAAGTTTCAGGAAATTGGACTCACGGAAGCTTTTCCGCCCATTTTAGTTAAAGAATCCCCCAATTCTGCCCTGGATCAATTATGTGATGAAGCAGGAACCGACCTCGGTCAATGGTTAACCCGTGACAAGACCATTAAACAGCTTAAATCTATTAATAATGATTTAGAAAAAGCTTTAGGGAAGCTAAGTGGAGGACTGCAAATTATTACGGCTCAAAAAAATGAGATTTCCAGTGCTATGTTAGCTTCCTGGGTAACGCAAGTAAGCGAAACACCTTTAGGAATCGGTCTTGCTGTAGCCAAAGATCGGGCCATTGAATCTTTCTTACACATTGGCGATTGCTTTGTTCTCAATGTATTAGAAGAAGGAAGTTATCAGAGCTTAATGAAGCATTTTCTCAAACGATTTCTCCCTGGCAGCGATCGCTTTGCTGGCATTAAAACCTACCCTGCTAACAATGGTTCTCCCATTCTTGCCGAGGCTTTAGCCTATATGGAATGTGAAGTCACTAGTCGCATGGACTGTAACGATCATTGGGTTATTTATAGTACCGTCCAAAATGGCCGAGTCGCCAACGTAAATGGGTTAACCGCAGTCCACCACCGCAAAGTTGGCAACCATTACTAATTAATTGATAGTTAATAGTTGATAGTTGATAAGTAACTAGGCATTGAAAATCCTAGGCTCCCCCCTTATTAAGGGGGGCAGGGGGGGATCAAGTGCAAAACGTATTTCTATTTAATTACAACCAGCAACTTAGCTAATATTAATAACCATCCACTCATCGTTCATTTAACTAATAACTGAAAAAATGTATAAACTCAATCAAAAAGATGGCTCGATTCACTGGTACGACTTAAATCGTGTCCGTTTGGTCAGGGGGCTAGAATTTATTCAAGACACGATCGTAATTTGTTTGTGTATAGGATTGTTTACCTTCATGGTGATCGAAATCCGTGATATGTTTCTTTCTTTATTGCCACCTCTGAACTTTAAAACAGTTACTTCAGATATTCTCTTTTTGTTAATTCTAGTTGAATTATTTCGCCTGTTAATTATTTATCTCCAGGAACAGCGCGTCTCTATTGGAGTTGCTGTCGAAGTGGCCATTGTTTCCGTGTTGCGTGAAGTCATTGTTCGAGGAGTTCTGGAAACCAACTATAGCCAAGTTTTAGCCACCTGTGCCTTTTTATTAGTGCTGGGAGCCTTACTGATCGCTCGTGTTTGGTTGCCTCCTACCTTTGAAGGCATCGATCCCGAACAACGGATTGCTCAACGTTATCAGGCAAGATCGGAAGCCGAAATTCCCGAAATTATTACCACCAATAATCATCATTAATTAAAAAATTATTGCTATCGAGGTATTTATGACCACTGCTACCCTTATCCCTACTCGTCCGAGAGATGTTCAAGTTACCGACATTGGCAGCAATACCCAAATTTTGCGATCGCGGACTTGGGAACGTCTCAAATTTGAAATTGAATATTCTCGCCAAAAAGGAACCACTGCTAATTCCTATCTGATTCAAGCGGATAAAACGGTCTTAATTGATCCGCCAGGAGAGTCTTTTACCGATATTTTCCTAACAGAATTAGCCCAAAATATGGATTTAACTCACCTTGACTACATCATTCTCGGTCATATTAATTCCAATCGTTTAACGACCCTTAAAGCTCTACTGGAAAAAGCTCCTCAAGTTAAAATAATTTGCTCTCGTCCTGGAGCTAATGTTTTAAAAACAACGTTTCCAGACTGGGAAAAACAAATTGAAACCGTTCGTAATGACGATCGCCTGGATTTAGGACAAGATCATCATCTCCAATTTATTACCGCTCCCACCCCCCGATGGGCCGATGGTCTATGTACCTACGATCTCGCTACCCAAATTCTTTACACCGATAAATTTTTTGGAGCCCACGTTTGCGAAGATGCGGTATTTGATGAAGATTGGAAAGCCTTAGACGGCGATCGCCACTACTATTTTGACTGTATCCATGCCGCCCAAGCCAAGCAAGTCGAAGCCGCCCTAGACAAATTTACCGCCCTCAAAACCAAAGCCTATGCCCCCAACCATGGCCCCGTCGTTCGCTATAGTTTAAGCCGCTTTAGCTACGATTATCGTCAGTGGTGCCAACAGCAGAAATCTCAGGAATTAAAGGTTGCTTTGCTCTATGCCTCTGCCTACGGGAATACGGCGATCGCAGCCAATGCCATTGCCCAGGGGCTGATACAACAGGGCGTTCAAGTCGAATCCCTGAACTGTGAAGTCGCCGATGCTGCCACTATTACCCAGGCGATTGAAGCTTGTGATGGCTTTATTATCGGTTCTCCCACCTTGGGCGGTCATGCCCCAACTCAAATTCAAACTGCTTTAGGCATTGTGCTTTCTACGGCCACAAAAACGAAATTAGCGGCTGTTTTCGGCTCCTATGGCTGGAGTGGAGAAGCGATCGATCTGTTGGAAAATAAACTTAAAGATGCCAATTATCGTCTCGGCTTTGAAACCCTACGGATTCGTTTTAGTCCGACGGCGGCAGTATTGCAAGAATGTGAGGATGCGGGGGCAGAATTTGCCCAAAACCTCAAGAAAAACAAAAAACTGCGAGCCTCTCACCAATCCGTCACCAAACCCCATAGCGATCTGCTTCCAGCAGTGCTTCGCTCCCGCTCCAAACAAGCGGTTGGCTGTATTATGGGTTCCCTTTGTGTTGTCAGCACTCATCAGGGAGAAACCCACCGAGGGATTTTAACTTCTGCCGTTTCCCAAGCCAGTTTTAATCCGCCTGGGTTAATTATCGCCGTTGGAGAAGGTCAGAATGCCGAATTAATGTGTCATCCGGGGGACAAATTTGTGCTAAATATTCTCAAGGAAGGTCGCAATGTTCGACGCTATTTTGACCCTAAAAATTCTCCCGATAACAATCCTTTTAGTCATCTCAAAACCCGAATCGCTGACAATGGCAACCTAATTATTAATGAAGCCTTAGCCTATTTAGAATGCACCGTGCAATCTCAACAACAATGCGGCGATAGTCATCTAATTTATGCCCTTATTGACAAAGGTGAAGTCCTAGAAACCGAAGGGGTTACTGCCGTTGTCACTAGTCAAAAATAGCGAAACGATCAATCCAAAGCCAGGGATAACTGTATATAGGGCTTTTGCATTTCAGTTGCAGTGGGAGCTTGTTGCCATTGTTGCCAATAGTCCTCAAACCAGCCTTCCGAACTGCCAGGTAATTGGCGATCGCGTTCTAGCCAGCGTTGAAAGACCAAGGCGCGATCGTCCTGGGGAGAAACCAGTTGATAGATCCGCACCGTTTTGCGATTCACTTTTCGGGTTTTGAGTAAGGTTAGACCATAGCCAATTTGCTCCAAACAGCGACGCACAATAGTGATCGGACTGGCATTTTTAGCAATCCCGATACCCAGGATATTTTTAATATCGGTACGGTTTTGGATCGCAATGTTGGCAAGGGACTGAAGATCGCTATCCAGGGGACAGAGTTCTCGTTGCGGATTGGCTAACAGCACTTTAATGCCTAAAACCTCCATTGTCCCGATCGCCGCCCCTAATTGAGAACGATTAAAGTCTGGAAGAAAAAGACTACCATGACCCTGCTCAATTAATAGTTTGGCAATCTTGGTATCTCGATCCGCTAGAAAAGCACGGCCCACCGTTAAAAAGTAATGCAGTCGCAGTTTTTGATACCAGCCCTGATCATCCAAGCTAACCAGTTCGGTGGTAACGGTTAAACCATAGCGTGCCTGTATTTCAAACTTCCGCATCGCCCGCCGTTCCTGGGGACTTTTCACCAGACGTTTTTTCAACAATTGATAATCCGACCCAGGCAATTCCTTTGCTGCCGCGATCGCCTCACATTCCGCCTGATAATTTTCTGTTCGCACCGCCTGGATCGCATCGGTTAATTGCTGTTGAGCCAGTAAACTTTCCTGATTATCCTTAAGCTGTTTTTCTGGGCTAGATTTGCCTTTGCTGGCCGGTGGATAGATCGTTAGAGCATGACCTTCCGCTCGGAGTAAGGCCAAAACTGACTCTCGATAGTGGAGCATAGCCGCATTAATTCGTACTGCCATCTTGGCCCAACAGAGCAGAGATTCCGCCTGAAAACCTGTATCAAGATCGTCTAAATTTTCCAGATCACACTGTTGCAGTAAGCGAATATTTAACTCCGTCAGACGATGGCCAGAGGTTAACAGCGAGGGAATAGAGGTCGAACCGTTGCCAATCTGATTAAATCCATAGCCAGCGGCCCAGAGATGACGGGGAATATTGTCTCTCACTCGTCCCAAAGCCTGACAAACGGTCGTAGCGGTTTGAACCCCCTGGGCAATGCACCACACCGAAGTGAAGTGACCTTTTAAATCAATGCTGACTCCCGTTTCAATGGCCGGACTAGCCAAGACCACATCGTAGTTAATCAGTATTTGATCTAATTGGCCCAGACAACCATAGGCAGGATGACTAGGATCGGCTAAAGACTCGGCATCCAATCGTAGGATTTTGGTTTCAGGAAATTGTTTTTGCAGATAGGCTTCTAAATTTTGGGTTCCCCAGGCACTGGTTAACTTTTGGGCAGAAAGACAAACAAATGGCTTGCCCCCTTCTCGAATATGTTGAACTAAATGTTTCACCAATCGTCTGGGATCATTTTCGTCGTAGTGATAGACCGTCCAAGCCTCTTTTTCGCTCGGTTGCCATTGGTTCTGAATCAGATAGGGCGTGAGGGGAATGCCAGAGAGACTGAGCAGATAATCCAGGGCAATATCACTTAAATCGGCATCGGCAACATAAAGCTGTCCTTCGCCACCAAGGGTATTTTGCAGCAACAGTTTCAGGGATTTAAGAATACTGACCCGATGGGAGCGACAGGTATCAGAATTGAGAATATGCCAGAGAACCTGTTCTACTTCGTCAATGATGATTAAACAATCTGACCATTGCTGGGGGTTAAATTGGGCCTGGGATTGGGGATGGAGGGAATCAATACAGAGTCCATAGCCCCGTAATTGTCCAACGGGATTGTCTTTAAGATCACTGATATAATCCAGTTCAAAACGTTGACAGAGTTCTTGTACTAGCCGCACACGATGGCCAATGACTAATACGGGTTGATGACGGGCGATCGCCTGCTTAACAATAATTTCTAAAGAACGGGTTTTGCCGGTGCCTTTGGGGGATTGAATGGCTACAAACTGAGCCTGCTCAGGAATGGCTAAATCTGGCAGATAACGGTTCTGAAGGATCAAACTCGGCGCGTAGGTAAGACGATTGAGGCTCTGGGCCTGCCAAATTTCGTAGGAGAGGGCCTTTTCGTAGGCTTGATCAAAGTAGCTTGATCCCTGTTCGGCAATTAAATCATCCACTCCCTTGCCAAGTTGCGGATCCCAGTTCACAATTTTGACTCGACATTGACTCTGGGCAAAGAGATAGGCTAACCGTTTAATGGCGGTATGAACCGATTGCACCGTACTGGGTTTACTGTCTTGATCAAAAACAATATAAATTTCCCGATTCGGGGTGGCTAATTTTTGTAAGGGGGGAATGAGATGGGATTTGCCAATTCTTTTTCCGTTTTCATCTTTCGGTGTTCGATAGCCATTATGTACCCCTGGTAGGGCGATCGCTGCATAACCGGCTGTTAATAGAGCCCCTGCTTTTTTCGCGCCCTCGGTAATACAAAGGGGAATTTCAGGGTGATTCATCAACCACTGCCAAAAGCCAAAATCCGGCTGTTCATGATCTTGATCAGTAGCAGAAACCGTCAGACCAAAACGGTTAGCAATCCGTTGCCAGAGATGGCAAGGAACCCTTAACGCAAAAATACCCGTAGGCGTTTTCGGAGGATGTTCATATTTAATAACTTTTCCGCGCTCAGAATGCAGACGAGGGGAATTAGGCTTAAAACACCCCCAAAGATCCTCTTCACCTGTCAATAAATCGATGCCGGAACACCACCAACCACCCTCTGCAACGTGCTCGTAACGTTTAAGAATACTATCACTCACCCGGCCATCATTGCGACGCGGTAGGGCCGGGGCATAAAGTAAATGTTCGGTCGGATCAGTACCCGCCAGAGTTGTGACATTGAGGTGGATGAGTTGGTCATCGACACCACTTTGCTGCCATTCAAATAAATGGTTCATTCGTCCGACTTGCCGAGGCAAGTTCCATATCTAGTGTGTGGGACTTCTAATGATAGACTCTGAACGCTAAATATGGAAGTTTTTCAAAAAGAAATTTTAAATTAATACGGAAAAACTTGTGGGACTTGCCTTGCACTAACGCAGATCAAAGGGCAACGAATTGGAGGGGGGCTTTTTGGGTTGGCAATGACTACCTTTCGCTTTAGACTACAAATTGGGCACTTTTGTTCCTATTTTTCCCTAGCTCAATTGATATAATTGATACTTTATGCAGGTTCGTGTCGCGCTTTTTGGTGTGGGTCGTTGGGGCAAACATTTTCTGCGTTTGTTGTTACAGCATCCCTTCGTTACCTTAACGGCGATCACCGATCCCCATCCCCAAGCCTTAGCAGACTGTCAACAGCAATTTAATCTAGACTCTCAGATCCTTTTAACAACTGACTGGCAAGGGTTACTAGCTTCTACTGTACTGGATGCAGTGATTGTCACGACTCCTGCTAGTAGTCATTATGACGTAATTATGGCCAGTTTAAGAGTGGGTTGTCATGTCCTAGCAGAAAAACCCCTCTGTTTAACCGTTGCTGAGTGTGAACAAGTCATTCAACTAGCCCAATCACAACACCGTCATCTTTGGGTGGATCATACCTATCTCTTTCATCCGGCTGTTCAACAAGGCAAGGAAATCATTGAATCAGGTCAGTTGGGAGAACTGCGCTATGGTTACAGTAGCCGTACCCATTTAGGCCCTGTGCGCCAAGATGTGGATGCTCTTTGGGATTTAGCGATTCATGATCTCTGTATTTTCTCCCATTGGTTAGGAGAATTTCCCCAACAGGTACAGGCTCAAGGTTATTACTGGCTACAGGAAAATTTAGCTGATTTAGTTTGGGCAAATTTAAGGTATCCCAGGGATTTTCAAGCCTCTTTACATCTCTGTTGGTTGAATCCCGATAAACAACGCCGTTTGGTGATTGTCGGTAGTCAGGGTAGTTTGATTTTTGATGAACTAGCCCCTAACTCACTTATTCTGCAAAAGGGAGAATTTGAACACCGCGACCATGCCTTTATCCCCATCGCCCAAGAAACGATCCCCATTGTTGTTCCCTCTGCTGAACCCTTACAACAAGTTTGTCACCAATTTTTGGCTGCCGTTAACCAATCTCTTACCCCGAACCTTGACCAGGCTTTACTAGGGCTAAAATTAGTGGAAATTCTGACGGCTTTGGGCCTTTCCTGTCAACAATCGGGAAAACCGATGCTTATTTCTTCAGATAATTGAGCTTTGCTGGTGGAATTTGTAGTCAAATGCCCAAAAGAGGACTAACTTTATGATGGGAGTGGCTGAATCTGCATCAATCTGAAACGAGTGGAGAACTGGGAAAATACGCCTCAAAGAAAACTGCTTAACAGAATCGATCCCCTTCCCTAAAAAGGATCTTGCCATTAGGTTTGCTGGTAGGAAATCAATATTTTTCTTTACTCAAATCAGACAAAAGCGATCGCATTCCCAAAAAAATCAGGTTTTTATCTATCACTATGCTCCTGGCTAATGACGGATATTGAGTATTAATATATTTCAAGAGAATATCTGCATCACCTCCCGTTAAGGCGATCGCCCCTTGAGAATATTGAGCATACCAATCTTCAATAAAATGCTTAATCCCGGCCAGAAGCACGTATAAAATACCACTTTCTATAGCCGTTTTTGTATCTGCTGCCCAGAGAGAAGGTAAATCAGATGGTAGAACTAGAGCAGGGAGTTGGGCCGTTCTTTGCTGAAGAGATTGAAATTGCATCGTTAAGCCTGGCAGAATTGCCCCTCCTAAAAGCTTCCTCTCTGGATTAATCGCCGTTAAGGTTAGAGCCGTCCCCGCGTCAATTACCAACACTGGAAAACCGTAGGTTTCACCTGCTCCTAAAGCTGCTAACGCCCGATCAATGCCCATTGAGGGATAAAGATCTGCTATCGGTATTTGAGATAAAGTTAACTGAGTCGATTGGGGGATTGGTTGCCAGAGTTCCGTTTGTTGAGGAACTACCGAAGCAAAATAGAGGGGATATTTTTCTTGCCAATTTTTAATAATTTCTTCCCTAGAAAAATGATCCGTTTCCCAAGTTTTAATTAATTTTTCTCTCTGAAATTTTGACCAGTGCAAACGAGAATTGCCAATCATTAATCCTAACCAATAATCGCTTTTTTCCATTGTTTCCATTTAGATTGGGTCATCCTGTCCATAGCAAATTTAGACATCCTACTATACACTAAGGACTAAAGGATTCATCTCCCCATTACCCCCATTCATTGGCTATTTACCCGGAGGAAAGTTATGGTTTCAACGTCCCTCAAAGTGGAAAAGCGACTCACCATCCAAACCGCAGCGATCGCCCCTGACACAACGGTTCTACGTTCTCTAGACTGGGAGCGCGATCGATTTGACATTGAATTTGGCTTACAGAATGGGACAACCTACAATTCCTATCTGATCAGGGGAGACAAAATTGCCCTAGTCGATAGCTCCCACGAAAAGTTTCGCCAACTTTACCTCGACACCCTCACGGGGTTAATTGATCCGCAAACCATTGATTATCTGGTGATTAGCCATACCGAACCAGACCATAGCGGTTTAGTGAAAGATTTACTGCAATTGGCCCCCCAGATCACGGTGGTGGGTTCTAAGGTTGCGATCCAGTTTTTAGATAATTTTGTCCATCAGCCCTTTGAAAGACGACTGGTCAAAAGTGGAGATACTTTGGATTTGGGTCAAGGCCATGTGCTTGAATTTGTCAGTGCGCCTAATTTGCATTGGCCCGATACCATGCTGACCTACGACCAGGGAACCCAGATTTTATATACCTGTGATGTCTTTGGCATGCACTATTGTTCTGACACCCTTTTTGATGAAGATTTAAGCAAAATTGAACCGGATTATCGCTTTTATTATGATTGTTTGATGGGCCCTAACGCCCGTTCTGTTTTAGCGGCGATGAAACGGATGGATGATTTAGGTGCAATCCAAATGGTTGCTAATGGTCATGGGCCACTCCTACAACATAATGTGACAGAATTATTGGCCCGCTATCGCCATTGGAGTCAGTCCCAAGCCAAAGCAGAAAAATCCGTTGTGGTCTTCTATATTGCTGACTATGGTTACAGCGATCGCCTTTCCCAAAGTATTGCCAAGGGGATTACGAAAACAGGGGTTGGGGTGGAAATGGTGGATTTAAGTTCTGCTGATCCCCAGGAAGTGCAGGAAATTGTCAACCGTTCTACGGCGATCGTCTTAGGAATGCCTCCGTTAGCTGGAGAACAGAATGGGGAAATTACCACCAATTTGGGGACAATTTTAGCCGCAGCCCAGACCAAACAATTGATTGGACTTTATGAGTCCTACGGTGGCAATGATGAACCCCTGGATCCCCTATTAACTAAGTTCCGAGAAGTGGGTTTAAGTCCTGGTTTTCCAAGTATCAAAGTCAAGGAATTACCCACAGAAGCTATTTATCAACTCTGTGAAGAATCGGGAACTGACCTCGGCCAAACCCTCATTCAAACCAGCAAAATTAAACAGTTAAAATCCCTCGATAATGATCTAGAAAAAGCGGTTGGTCGTCTTAGTGGTGGGCTTTATATTATTACGGCGACTAAGGGCGAGATGAAAAGTGCTATGTTAGCGTCCTGGGTTGCTCAAGCCAGTTTTGATCCGCCAGGTTTTACCGTTGCTGTGGCCAAAGATCGGGCGATTGAATCCCTTATGCAAGTCGGCGATCGCTTTGTTTTAAACATTCTTGAAGAGGGAAATTATCAACGCTTAATGAAGCACTTCCTCAAACGATTTCCGCCCGGTGCTGATCGATTTGCCGGAGTCAATACCCAATTAGCGGTTAACGGTTCTCCTATTTTAACGGAAGCCCTCGCCTATTTAGAATGTGAAGTAGTCAGTCGTTTAGAATGTAGTGATCACTGGATTGTCTATAGCAAAGTGAGTACTGGCCGTGTCTCTAAGCCCGAATCCCTAACGGCTGTTCATCACCGCAAAGTCGGTAATTATTATTAAGCGAAAAACTCAACCCAAACCATCATACATGAATCGTCAATTTTGGATTATTGCCTTAATTTCCTTCATCAATTCTCTGAGCATGACGATTTTGATCCCCGTTATCTATCTTTATGGCAGACAGTTTGGGCTGAATGATTTTCAAACCAGTTTACTATTTTCTATGTACTCCTTTGCTCAATTTTTTGCCACTCCCGTCATTGGCAAACTAGCGGATCGTTGGGGACGAAAGCCCTTACTATTGATTAGCTTAGGAGGGACTGTTATTGCTAACTTTTTTGCTGGAACGGCGACTACCGCTAGTCTGCTCTTTTTTGCCCGTTTTTTAGATGGTGTAACCGGTGGCAATGCCTCCGTTGCCCAAGCCGTGATTGCCGATGTTACGACTCCCGAAAATCGAGCTAAAGCCTTTGGTATCAATGGTGCCGCCTTTGGATTGGGCTTTGTGCTTGGCCCCGTCATTAGTCTCTTTGCTCAGAAAATTTCCCTAGGAGCCTCTTTCCTCTGTTCATCGTTTATTGCTCTGATCGCTTTTGTTCTAACCCTACTTTTTTTACCCGAAACACTTAAAGAAAAAGCTCAAAAAGCGAATAACATTTTTGATTTAGGATTAGGTAATTTAGTTAAGGGTTTAATGTTTCCAAGAATTGGTATTTTATTAATTATCAACTTCCTAACTGGTACAACTTTTACCATTTTTACCTATGCCTTTCAACCTTACTTTATCCACGTTCTTCATCAAGATAACCAATCCCTAACACTGATGTTTTTAACCTTTGGTGTCTTGGGGGTCATTATGCAAACCGGGGGAATTTCTCTACTCACTCGCCAATTGAGTTTAGTAAAAATTCTATTTTTAGGATTGTTGGTGCGGGGTCTATCTTTTCTGTTGATGCCAATTTGGCCCAATGTTATTTATTTTATTGTCGTTAGTGTTGCTTTTTCGCTTTTTAACTCCCTGGTGCAGCCGATGATCAGTGCTCTGATTTCACTCAATAGTAACTCCGAGGATCAGGGCATGGTCTTGGGTTTAAATTCTTCCTATCTCGGTGTTTCTAATGCTTTCGGCCCCGTTATTGCCGGAATGCTCATTCACCAAGCTTATCCTGAAACCTATGCCTATCCCCTTTATTTAGCCGGTATTCTGACCCTTTCCGTCCTGGGATTAGCGATCGCCACTCGTCGTCAATATAGTGGTCAAATCATTGCATCTTCCTAGACAAGAATTTATTGAATAAGATAGAGATAATATTGTTCATTGCCAATGAAACTATGGGTAAACTTTTCAACCGGTTTAATTTTTAAGCTTGGTAATGAAGTCTCTAGGGGATGATTGAGAATTAAGACAATAGGTGACGACTCTTTTAACTTAGCTTGTACTTGCTGAAGAATTTCTAGATCATTAACAGGTTGCCGTTGCCGATTAAATAAAACAAAACTTCCCATTTTCTGACTCTCAGGATAATAAATTTTTTGTCCCAAATAGCCACTAATAGGAGTCATGGTAAAGTCCTCACTACCGATCAGAGAAAACTGATTAAGCTGATGCACTTGCAGATAACGGGCTGTGGCTCGACTAGCAGAATAGGGTAGCGTTAAATCTCGAATATAACCCACCAAACCAGAAACCAATTGGCAGTAAAGCAAGATCATTAAAAAGGTGAAAAAATGACGCTTCACCCAAGCTTGCCAACGGGAAAGTTTTTTAATGAAATGATTGGTCTCACCCCCTTTATAATTCCCACTATTTTCACCCCCCTGATTATCTCCACTACTCTCACTCCCCTGATCAAGGGGGGCAGGGGGGATCCTCCCAACCTCTAAACTTTGTCCAATATTCTTAAAAGGATTTAATAATAAATTAGGAGAATAGTAGTTTTTGAGCCACAAAGCCGTAATTAAAATTAAATATAAATGTCCATAATGTCGCGCTGAACCCAAAAATTTAAGATAGGTAAAAAGTAAAATACTACTCGTTCCGCAACTATAAAAAGTTAAAATAATGGGATAATCCCAAAAGAAAGTAACGCAAAAACTGAAAATACCAATTGACAAAATAGCAAATAGAAAAACATCTAGCGGTTTAGCATCGCCAGGCACTAAAACCAAAATATAACTATTCCAAATACGGCTTAAGGATTGGTTAAAACGATGAAAGTCCCAGTTAAAAAACCATTGATCTGCCCCGCCTTGTAAATTACTATCCGTAGGTGGAATCAGCAGTGCAACTGCAAGCATAACGCCAACTAAAATAATCAGTAAACTTATACTTCGATTGAAGGAACTAGCCTTTAACTCTAATTTCAGTGGATGTCGTAGTAAAAATTCAAGCATGAGGCTAAAACTTAAACTCAAACTAATTAACAGCGCGTAGGCATTGGTATTGGCCAGTAGAGCCAATAAAATAGCTAGAATTAAATAGTTTTTTTGACGAGTGGGAAAATAGACACAAATGGCCCATAAAATCAAAACCGCGATCGCATAATTACGGCTAATTACTAAATATTCATAAAGCGGCAGATAACCCAACACAAATAATAACTTTTGTAAACGAGTGAAGGGTGCATAACAGACAAATAAACTAGTGCTGGCCGTTGCTAATCCTAAATGGAATAATTGCATGGCCACAGGATTGGCCGTTATTTGATTTAAAAGATAAAGAAAGGCATACCAAAGAATGGGATGGCCTTCATAGCGAATATTTTGCCAAAATGTGCCTAAGTTTGGGCTATATTGGGCAATTAACCAACCATTTAATTCGTCTCGCCACATGGCATGGTTGAGAATACCAATTAACCCTAATCCGAAAAAAAGGGTAATTAGTAAAATCTGAAAATGGGGGACTTTTTCTAGCGACCAACGAGCCTTTCGAGAAGCAGATAAGGACATAAAGCCTAAGCCTGGCAATTTTAAAGCGATCACCGCGCATCATATCTCATATCAATCAGTTCAATCAGTCCGATCCCTGAGAATTTTGCCATCTTTGCCGTTGTACTTCATAAAGTAAAACCGAAGCCGCGATCGCCACATTGAGAGATTCAACCGTTTGATGTTGGGGAATAAGTACCCGTTGATCAGCCAGAGCGGTTAACTTTGCACTTAAACCATTGCCTTCATTGCCGAGAACAAACACCGAAGGACGGGAAAAATCCAGATCCCAATAACATTGTTGGGCTGTGGGTAAGGTGGCAATCACTTGAAGGCCCTGCTGTTGCAAATGGGTTAACAACTGTGGTAAATCGGGACAAATCTTCTTGGGTAAATGAAACCAACTCCCCGCCGACGCTCTTAACACTTTGGGATGATCTAACTCGACGGTATCTTCGCTGACCCATAAAGCTTCTACTCCTGTTGCCACTGCGGTACGCATAATTGTGCCTAAATTGCCCGGATCCTGAAGTCGTTCGAGGATGAGTCCCAGGGTTGGGGGAGAGGGGAAGAGGAGGGAGGAGAGGGAAGATGGGGAGGAGAGGGAAGATGGGGAGGAGGGGAGGAATGGGGAGCGGTTTAAGGTGGCGATCGCGCCATCAGGATTGACGGTGGTGGCCAGGGCACTTAATACTTCAGGGCTAACCTGCACAGATTGTTCAGAAGCTTGACTAACCTGTTGCCAAAGTAGGGAATTTTTGGCTTGCCAATCGTTCGTATAGACAAAAGTCGTAAAGGAACAATTCGCCTGATAAGCAGTCTCGATCAGATGGGTTCCTTCTATTAACAATCGATTTTGTTCCCGTCGGCCCTTTGTCTGGTGAAGCTTGCGAATCTCCTTTACCAGGGGATTTTGGAGGCTAGTGATAAGAGTTGGCCTAGACACATTCACGCCTGGGTGATGGGAAAGTTCGGATTGAGCTTGTCGGTGTTTTGAGCATTCCCAATCTGGAACGCAAATGATGCGGAACCCGGGACTTGAACCCGGAAGTCCTTGCGAACACTAGAACCTGAATCTAGCGCGTCTACCAATTCCGCCAGTTCCGCTGGTTATTCGGTTAGATAACCGATCCACTATGGTTACGTAATCGGTGTCTAAAGTCAAGAGTTTAACAGACAAAATTGCCCAGCATCCAATTGTTCTAGCAACAAATAACTAAAATTCCCTAGACAACCAGCCACTTTTCGGTAAAATACAAGCAAACTTTCCTTAAATAGTCAAATTTCTATAATTACTGGAGGCTCCTACCATTAATTCTACTTATCAGCCTACCGCTACCTCGACGGATGAATCGCAGCCTGTCATTGAAATCTATGGCCGCGCTTCTCTGAAAGGGGAAGTTCGCATTAGTGGCGCGAAGAACTCAGCCTTAGCAATTATGGCAGGAACAATTCTCTGTTCGGATGATTGCCGCTTACAAAATTTACCCGGTTTGGCGGATATTGACCGTATGTGCCAGATTTTGTCAGCGATCGGGGTTAAATTAAAGCGTAATGGCGATGTATTAGATATTGATGCCCGTGATGTAGGACATTCTCAAGCTCCCTATGAATTAGTTTCCCAACTGAGGGCTAGTTTTTTTGTTATTGGCCCGCTTTTAGCGCGTCTGGGTCATACTGAAGTGCCTTTGCCAGGAGGCTGTGCGATCGGTGCCCGTCCTGTTGATTTGCATGTGCGCGGCTTACAGGCAATGGGTGCGGATGTTCGGATTGAGCGAGGTGTGGTTCATGCTTCCGTGAAGGGCAAGCGTCGTCGTTTAACGGGGGCAAAAATTTATCTTGACTATCCCAGTGTCGGGGCGACAGAAACCATTATGATGGCTGCGACCCTGGCAGAAGGAGAAACAATCATCGAAAATGCAGCCCAGGAACCGGAAATTGTTGATTTAGCGAATTTCTGTCGTTCGATGGGAGCCAAAATTCAAGGAGACGGCACCAATACCATCTTGATTGACGGGGTTGAGCGACTGCATACGACCGATTTTCCCATTATTCCTGATCGCATTGAAGCCGGAACCTTTCTTTGTGCCGGGGCGATTACCCACTCTGAAATTAGTCTTTATCCCGTTGTACCAGAGCATCTGGCCTCGGCGATCGCCAAATTACGGGAAATTGGCCCTAAAGTTGTGGTAGAAGACCGCGATCGGGTGCGTATTCTGCCCTCTTCCTTAAAAGCAACCAATATTGAAACCCTACCTTACCCAGGCTTTCCCACAGATATGCAGGCCCAATTTATGGCTCTATTGGCAGTAAGTGAAGGTAATAGTCTGGTGACAGAAACCGTCTTTGAAAATCGCTTACAGCACGTTGCCGAATTACAGCGCATGGGGGCCAATATTCGAGTTAAGGGTAATACGGCGATCGTACAAGGGGTCCCCTTGCTGTCTGGTGCTCCTGTGATGTCCACCGATTTACGGGCCTCAGCAGCCTTAGTCATTGCGGGATTAGCCGCAGAAGGTACAACGGTTATTCAAGGTTTAAAACACATGGATCGTGGCTACGAAGATATTGAAGGCAAACTCCGCAAATTAGGAGCGAATTTACGCCGGATTCATTCGCCGCTAGAGGTTGCTAATCCTTTTGTAACTACTTAAAAGCATAGCGATCAAATCAATCATTGTGACCCTGAACTTCTTTGAGTTTCAGATTGATGAAGCTTAAATAGTTGTTCAGGAAAGTCATTTTAGAACAACACATAACTATATGAGCGGTAAACGAAAGAAGGCACTATTCCCTTTTTCTGGCTTTGTCGTGAAAGCCATTCCTTAAACCTGTTATGATTGCGAAAAACTTGTTTGCAACTGATTTTTAGAGTTAACGGGTTATGCCTTTTTTTCGTACCGATGATTCCTTGAGTCGAGTTGCTCATGCCATTTTGGAAAGTGCTTGGCAAGCTTTTCCCAGTCTCAAGCAGGATCAAATCGCCCTTACCTGGATTGTCTATGATCCCCCAGTGATTGTTAATACGGGAGGAGCTATTTCCGCCGCCGAGTTTTGGCAATATGGGGTGCGAGGATTTTCTTATCGGGGTTTTGAACGTATTTATCCCGCCAGTCTCGTTAAATTATTTTATTTGGTGGCGATCGCGGAATGGCTAGAGGGGGGAATGGTCAATGACTCACCAGAATTACAACGGGCGATACGAGATATGATCCGAGATTCTAGTAATGATGCGACTAGTTTAGTGGTAGATACTTTGACAGGAACAACGAGTGGCCCAGAACTATCTTCTGGCCCTTTTGAAACTTGGCAACATCAACGCAATTTAGTTAATCGTTATTTTCAGTCCTTAGGTTGGGAAGAATTAAATGGGATTAATGTTAATCAAAAAACCTGGGGAGACGGCCCCTATGGAAGAGAAAGAGCTTTTGCGGGCGAACGATTGGATAATCGCAATCAGTTAACAACGGATGCCATTGCCCGTTTATTACACAGTATTGTTGGTGGAGTGGCAGTTTCCTCCCAGGGATCGCAACAAATGATGGCATTATTACATCGTAGTCTGAAAGTGTCTCCTCCCGATTCCGGAGAAGAAAATCAAGTCACTGGTTTTTTGGGGGAAGCATTACCGAAAAATGCCCATCTTTGGTCAAAAGCCGGCTGGACGAGTCAAGTTCGCCATGATTGCGCCTATATTGAAATCCCTAATCAAGATCCCTATCTTTTAGTTGTGTTTATAGAAGGCAAGGAAAATGCCAAGAATCGGCAAATTTTACCCTTTCTTTCCAGTGCTTTTGCCAATGCTCATTAAGGAATTCGGTTGTGTTATATTATCTTAAATTCTGATTATTTTCTACTTTTTCAGTAGAAAGACCTAAAGAAAAAAGATATGTCTAGAATCATCAATTGATATTCTCTAATCTTGATCCATGAATCAGTCTTTCAAACTTAGTAAAATTGCCATTATCAGTTATGACTTTATAGAAGATAGCAAAAATTCTCGCCCTCTGATGGTCTATGAGACGATGAAGGAAGGAGACTATCCAATGGATGTTGTGGTTTATTGTGCTAACTTTAGTCATCACAAAAAGCAATTTGTAGAGTTTTATAATCGAGGTTTTCAGGCAGTTAGCGTTCCTCACTATAGTCGCAATATTTCCTTGATGAGAATCTTCTCCTATTGGATATTTTGTGCCAAAATTATTTTTAAGCAAGATTTAAAACACACACAACTTATTTATTTTTGTGTACCTCCTAATGAGTTGGCGATCGTGGCTTTACTATACAAATTTTTATGGAAAAAGACTATTATTTTGGATGTTGTTGATCTCTGGCCAGAAGCTTTTCCTTTGCCTAGTTTCATCAATCCTGGAGTTAAATTTTTCTTTTATTTGACGGCTAGACCGATCCGCAATTGGTTATTTAGCCAAGCCGATCTCGTGATCTCCCAATCTGCTTATTTCAAGTCTAAATTAGCGTTGCCTTTCTCAAAATGCAAGGTCGTTTTAATGGGAACAACCCATCCCATTGATAGTCGGTTCAGAAATTTTCATCGTAGTTCATTGCAAGATTGCATTTATATTCTTTATCTCGGTTCCATTAATGCTATTAATGATCTTAAGTCCTTAATTGGCATTTTGGTGGAGTTACAGCAGTCCAGAAAAGTACATTTGTCGGTCATTGGAGGAGGTAAAAGGCTAAATTACTTGAAAGAAGCCCTTGAGTCTCTTCAGATTAGTTCTGAATTTTATGGGATTTGTTTTGATCACAAGATTAAAGACCAGGAATTTAAGCGTTGTCATTTTGGCTATAACGGTTATGTTCCTTCCACAGAAGTTGCTATTTCCTATAAATCCTTAGAATATTTAGCCCATGGTTTACCCTTGCTCAATTCTACTAAGGGAGATACGGCACAATTGGTCGAGACAACTGGCTGCGGTTTTAATTTCCAGCACCAGAATTGGACAAATTTACTAACAGGAATCTTAGAACTCACGGATGAAAGTTACTTTGCTATGCAGCAGCGATCGCTGACGGCCTTTGAGGAGAACTTTTCTTGGAATGTCTTTAGAAATAATCTCACTAACGCGCTCCATTATCTGGAACAGAAAACGCCCGAAAAAAGACTTTAGCGAGTCTTTACGTCAGGTTATTGAAGTCAATTCGGTAATTTGGTGGGCTAAAACGATTAAACTGACTCATGGATTTGCAAGCAGAGGGTTGAATTAACAGATGCAGCTATTGGATAGAATTCGCTTAGGGGTAGCCGTAGGAGTGGCTAAAACGGTGACGACCTTGGTACGTTGGTTGCGTTTAGGGGCTGCCAGTGTATTACCTGGAGAAATTGCCCGTCGTCTTCATCCCCGTTTACTGCCGTTACTCTCTGAACAAGTGAAACAGGGCATTATTTTAGTCGTAGGAACCAACGGTAAAACCACGACTTCCCTACTTTTGAGAACGATTTTAGAAGATCAAGGGGTCAAAGTGACCCATAATGCAACGGGTGCCAACCTCATTAATGGTCTGATTACGGCTTTATTGGCCGATGCCAATTTAGTGGGGCAGTTGAAAACGGATTACGCCATTTTGGAAGTGGATGAAAATATTTTGCCTCTGGTATTGCGGGAATGTGAGCCTAGGGTGATCCTGGCCCTAAATCTTTTTCGAGATCAGTTAGACCGTTATGGAGAAGTGGATACCATTAGTCAACGCTGGCAAACGGCGATCGCGCCCCTCCCTCTCGAAACCACCATTGTCTTAAACGCAGATGATCCCACCCTTTCCCATCTGGGCCAACGGCTCAAGCAACGGGTCTGTTATTTTGGCCTCAATGAACCGCAACTCTATCTAGAAGAAATTCCCCATGCGGTAGATTCCATTTACTGTCCTAGTTGTGGCCATCCTTTGGATTATCGTGGGGTTTACCTTTCCCATTTAGGAGACTTTAGCTGTCCTAGTTGCAGTTTTAGTAAGAGTCAGCCCGCTTTCCATAGTAGTGAATGGCCCCAGATTTTAATTGGCGTTTACAATAAGTACAATACTCTGGCGGCGGGTTTGGTGGCCCAGGAGTTAGGAATTGGAAATGAACAAATTTTTGATAATATTAAAAGTTTTAAAGCTGCCTTTGGTCGTGCGGAAGAATTAACCGTTGACGGTAAGCATATTCGTATTTTACTCTCAAAAAATCCCGTTGGTATGAATGAAACCATTCGCGCTGTCAATGATATTAAAGCGGCTGGAAAATCTTCAACGACCCTGTTGGTGTTAAACGATCGCATTCCTGACGGTACGGATGTCTCTTGGATTTGGGATGTAGATACGGAAAAATTGGTTGCCCTGGGGGGAAATTTTATTGTCAGTGGCGATCGCGTTTATGACCTGGCCTTACGACTCGAATATAGCCGTGAGCAAATCAGTCACAATGAAAACTTTAAGTTAATCATTGAAGAAGATCTGCCTAATGCCGTTCAACGGGCCCTAGAGCTAACCCCTCACGATGAAACCCTGCACATTTTACCAACCTATTCCGCCATGTTAGAAGTGAGAGGATTGTTAACGGGACGTAAAATTCTCTAAATAGTCACCTTTTGAATCTCGATTCAAATTGCTAATTGGCGATCCTCTCGCTATCGGAAGGGTCAGATTTTTGCTGACCTCTAAAATCGGTCTAACCAATCTAACATCTGGGCTAATTGTTCAATGTCCACTAAGCCATACTGCCAAAGTAGCATCGGCAACTCAGAAGGGGCTTGCTGAATTTGACGGGCTGCTAAATGGATTTGATCCGTGGTGAGATTGAGATCATCAATGAGGAAGGCGATAAATTTCTCCAGCATGGCTGTGGTAATTCAATAATTCTTAACGAGGCATCCGACGGGGACTAGCACGATCAATCACAGGAACCGGAATAACTTCAAGTTCTGACTGGGCTTGCTCCTGAGACAACTGCCGTACCATTAACACAGTGGCGACAGCTAAAATTGCACAGATGGCACTAAACATCATGATCGAAGTCCTTTTGTAAAGTTATGTAAACAATATTAATCTTTCTGGGCCGCGATCGCAACCCTGACTATTAAGAAAAAATTAAGAAAAAACCCACATGGACAAGGGGTCTAGGTGGGGTACGAGGACTTTATTTAATTTAATTTTAATATCGTATCGTTAAGCTTTAACGAACACTGGCTGCTCCAACCGGTGTTTTGGCCGCGGGAGTCGGAGGTTGATATTCCCGTAAACTGGGAAAGAGAAAATGATTCTCTTCAACATACTGAGCACCAAACAAACCTTTCTCGGCCCAGAAATATCTGTCTGTAGTGTGCTCATTTCGTTTTACAATTAACAAAGCAGGAGGCTCGATCCCTAATGTTTGGATATATTTACGAGCGGCCGTAACAGGCTTATCTTCACCGCTCTCGATATTATATTGGGGTACGAGTTCTAAGATTTTGCGTCCTTCCTGCCGACGGCGGCTTTTCCGTTTCCGTTTCCGTGCCAACCCAGTTACCTCCTATTTCAGCGATATGCTGTAATCATAGTTACAAAAGCCGTGACGATTATAGCCCTTCTCTTCAGGAAAATCAACACCCTCCCAGGCGGGGATCAAAGAAGCCGACATTTCACCAATCGCTTACAGAATAAGGCTTTTGGGAGGTTAACCTCCAGAAAACCTCGCTAATCCCGCTAAAAAAGATTTATCAATTTGTAACAAATAGGGAACCTAAGGGTTAATGTCCTCTCCTCAGCTTCTGTCCTACTCTCCTAGTTCGGACTTCGTCAGTCTCTGTCAATCTCAAGTGCGGCTTTTGCAACAAGGACTACAGGTAGATTCTTGCGAAGTTTACATAACGCGATCGCCCCAGATGGCAGAAGAGGCAGAATGGGTTCCGGTGGTCAGTTACGCTCAATCCCCCAAGGCTTTTGTTTCTGAGGCTGGGTTCACTAGATTACCACAGCAGGGGAACTCCAATCACTTTTCTGAGTTAGATTGGCCTATTTCTTCCTTGACAGATCAGGAAATGAGGACAGGAATGCTACAACCCCTGAGAACGCAGTCATCCCTGGCTGGTCTATCGACCCTTCAGCCCTTGGTTTTACCGTTGCTCTATCAGGAGACGATGGTGGGGGTATTAGTCATTGGTCGGGATACGGCTCTCTGGCAATCCCAGGAATTACAGCAGCTTGATCAGATTGCCCAAACCCTGGCGATCGCCTGCATTTTAGATCAACGACAAGTTTGGTATGAACAACAATTACAACAACAGCAAAGTCGTCAACAATGGGAACGGGATCATTGGGATGATCTACTGCACCAATTACGCAATCCCTTGACGGCCCTCCGTACTTTTGGCAAGCTTCTACTCAAACGCTTAGGCAGTGATCCCAAAAGTCAAACAGTGGTGGAAGGAATCGTGCGAGAAGGGGAGCATTTACAGGAATTATTACAAAGCTTTGAAAGTCAAGTTCAACAGGTTATTCCTTTAGAGATTGACCCTAGTTCAGAACTGGAAGTTTGGCCAGAAAAGCCATCCTCCGCTGTCTCGCCGTTACTCTTACCTAGTGCTAACCTTTCCTGTTCTCCCCTGCTCCTCCAGCCAATACTCAACAATGTTTTGCTCGCTGAAACGGCGATCGCCCAGGAACGTCAGATTCGTTTAAATATTGATCTAGTAGAGGATCTCCCTCCCATCTTAGGCAATGCCCAGGCCCTGCGCGAAGTTCTGAGTAATTTGATCGATAACGCCTTGAAATATACCCCCAGCTTAGGAGAAGTGACCGTTCGCCTCGGCATTGAACATCCCACCGCTCCCCAACAATGGCAGGGCCTTGAAATTGCAGATAGCGGTTATGGCATCCCCAAAGAGGATCAAGATCATATTTTTGAACGTCATTATCGAGGAGTGCAGGCCCAGGGAGAAATCCCTGGTACAGGTTTAGGATTGGCGATCGCCCAGGAATTGGTGACATCAATGCAGGGAGAACTTCGTTTAATCAGTCCCAACCCCAACAGCCACGATCCCCGTTATCCGGGGACTATCTTCCAACTATGGCTTAGAATTGCCCGAATCTAGGCGAGGTGTGATAATATCACGGTGATTTTTCTATCTCAGACCCATGCGTCAAAAATCATTCCTGCTTCCTCTTTTTGCAGCGTTAACGGCTCTAGGGTTAGTGACGGCCTGTGGCTCAAATAATGCTCCTACTGCCAATACTAGTCCCAATCTAGGAACCGAAGCCAATAATACAGCCACAGAAAATAATACGAGTGCTATTCCCATCGGTATTGGTGTTTCTCAAACCAGCAACGTTGCACTACTCGGACAAGAGCAGGTGAGTGGGGCTAAAATTGCTGAAGAAATGCTCAATGCTCAGGGAGGAGTCAATGGTACGCCCATTAAACTGGTTTTTCAGGATACAGCCGGAGATGAACAATCTGCCATTAACGCTTTTAACACCCTCATTACTCAAGATAAAGTAGTGGGCATTGTCGGCCCCAGTTCCTCTCAACAAGCTTTTGCCGCCGATCCGATCGCCGAACGCAATAAAGTCCCTGTGCTGGCCCCGTCCAACACGGCCAAAGGCATTCCTCAAATTGGAGAATATATTAGCCGCGTTTCTTCCCCTGTCTCCATTGTGGCCCCGATCGCTGTGGCTGAAGCCCTTAAAATTAATCCTCAGATCAAAAAAGTTGCCGTTTTCTTTGCCCAAAATGATGCCTATAGTAAATCGGAAACAGAGATCTTTCAAACAACCGTTAAAGATAAAAAATTAGATTTAGTTACGGTGCAGAAATTTCAAACAACCGATACAGACTTTCAGTCCCAAGCCACTAATGCGATTAACCTTAAACCAGACTTAATCATTATTTCAGGATTAGCAGCCGATGGTGGTAATGTGATTAAGCAACTGCGTGAATTAGGTTATAAAGGCTTAATTATTGGTGGTAATGGTTTAAATACCTCGAATATGTTTCCCGTCTGTCAGAAAAACTGTGATGGCGTGATTATTGCCCAGTCCTACAGTCCCGATCTTAATAATCCCATTAACCAAAAATTTCGCGCTGCCTATAAAGCTAAAAATCAAAAAGAACCCCCTCAATTTGCGGCCCAAGCCTTTACCGGTGTTCAGGTTTTTGTCGAGTCTCTCAATGCGATCGATAAACAAACTAAAGTGAGTTCCTTGCCATTACCGGAATTGAGAACCAAACTAAATGAGCAAATTCTCAAGGGAACCTACGAAACTCCTATTGGAGAAATTTCATTTGATCCAGAGGGGGAAGTTAAACAGAAACAATTCTTTGTTGCTCAAATTAAAATGAATCCCGATGGCAAAGATGGCAAGTTTGTTTTTCTTAAATAAGATTAGGCTCCAATGGATTTTACCGTTTTCTTCCAACAGTTTCTAAATGGACTCTCCATCGGTAGTGTCTATGCGATTTTTGCCCTGGGCTATACCCTAATTTTTTCTATTTTAGGCATTATTAACTTTGCTCATGGAGCTATTTTTACCCTAGGAGCTTATTTTGTCTATTTTTTAATTGGTGGAAGTTCAGGTTTTAACGGTTGGTTAGCTAATTCTAAATTGCCCTTTGCTCTACCCTTTGCGATCGCCTTAATCCTGGGCAGTATTTTAGCCGGAATAACCGCCCTAATTGTGGAAAGACTTGCTTTTAGACCCTTGAGAAACAAAAAGGCCGATCCCCTATTAACCTTAGTTTCTAGCCTGGGAGCCGCCGTTTTTATTGTCAATCTTATTCAACTCGTTTTTGGAGCAGAAATTTATACCTTTCCAGAGAATATTTATGGCAATTTACCGGCTGCCATTAACTTTGGTTCAACCGATAAACCGATTTTAATTAGAACTGCCCAAATCGTAATTTTTCTCGTCTCTGGGTTGACGGTGGCGATTCTCACCTATGTCATTAACTATACCAAAATTGGTAAAGCTTTACAGGCCGTAGCTGAAGATCCGATGACAGCCAGTTTATTAGGCATTAATCCCGAACAGTATATTGTTTTAACGTTCTTTCTAAGTGGCTTTCTGGGGGGCATGGCCGGAGCCTTAGTGGGAACCAGTGTCAGCATTGCTGGCCCCTATTTTGGCATTACCTTTGGACTGAAAGGTTTGGGGGTAATTGTGTTAGGTGGATTAGGCAATATTCCAGGTGCAGTCATGGGAGGATTGGTGATTGGATTAGCTGAATCTTTTGTACCGAGTGAATATTCTGGCTATCGAGAAGCAATTTCTTTTACCCTGTTATTTTTAATGTTATTGATTCGGCCCCAAGGTTTATTTGGCCGCTCCCAAACTGCTAAGGTTTAACGTCTTTTTTAAATTTCTCTATTTTTACCAGAGCCAATCAGATGACAGATTTTCTGAATAGCTATAGTTCTTTAATTATTTCGATGTTATCCGGGGCAATTTTAGGATTGTCAGTCTATTTTCCCCTGATGGCAGGGCAATTATCCCTCGCGAGTCCAGGCTTTTACGCCTTAGGGGGGTATATTGCAGCCATTCTTTCGACTAAAGTATTGCCCTTTTCGGGTGAGCTTTTTCCGCTACCTTGGTTGGCCTTAGAATTAGTCATTACAGCTATTATTTCCGTCATTTTAGCCATTTTACTAGGCATTCCTGTTCTACGCTTACGGGGGATTTATTTGGCGATCGCTACGATTGCTTTTGTGGAAATTTTACGAATTATCGCGCTTAACCTAGAGATCACAGGGGGAGCCGTCGGAATTTTTGCCATTCCCCAACCTTTTCATTCCCAATTAAGTTATCTCTGGTTAATGTTACCGCTTTTAGCCATAACGATGTTTTTCCTTTATCGCTTAGAAAAAGTGCGGGTAGGGCGGGCCTTAAGAGCGATTCGAGAAGACGAATTAGCCAGTGGTACGATGGGCATTAATCCAACCCATTATAAAGTTTTGTCTTTTACCCTGGGATGTGTATTGGCAGGTTTAGTGGGTGTGATTAACGCTCATTTTTTAAATACCTGGAATGCCCGTCAGGGAACCTTTGATGCCAGCATTATTTTCCTGGCTTTTGTTCTCATTGGTGGTTCTCGAACCTTTATGGGCCCGGTGTTAGGGGGCATCCTTTTAACCGCTTTACCGGAAGTCCTAAGGGCGATCGCTGGGTTATCTGGTTTACCCGTTGGCTTGGCGACTTTTTTAAGAGATGGTCGTCTGCTTATTTTTGGTTTTTTGATTGTGGTCGGTAGTATTTTCTATCCTCAGGGAATGATTACACCAGAATTATTGAAAAGTTTAGGACTTAAATTCAATTTTAAGAAATAGCTTGATCATTTTTATACTTCTTATTATACCTTTTTCTGCGTCCTCCACCTAAAAATCACACATCCCAGGAATAGCGATCGCCTTTTCTAGCACTTCCAAATACTCAAATTTCCATGCTCTAATTCTGGATTTTAATCATCATCTTGCTCGTCGCTAGATTCGTCTAATAGCCCTAATCTCAACAACTTTTTGGCAAGAGCATATACGTCCTGTTTACTGCCATCCTTCCGAATTCCTAAAGCAACAATCATCACAGTAATAACCCTCTAGTTCACCGAGCAGTGGTTTTCCCTGCATTTCAGGAGATTCTTGGAGCTTGTCAATGCGATCGCTAATTTTTTGGCGAATACGGCGATCACTGATTTCCTTTAATAGTTTGAAAGCCGTAGGTTGAATGACAATGCGATATATTACAGGTCTAATTCTCGTTTAGCTAATTCCCAATCTATTCCTTGTGCTGATTTGGCCTCGGTAATACCTTGACGCAGGTTAGCCATGAGGTTCGCATCGCCAAGTATTTCGATGGTTTCGAGTATCGCTTCGTAATGTTGCCAGGTCATCACGGCTAGGACGGGCTTGCCTCTACGGGTAATGGCAAGTGTACCGCCTTGCTGAGTAAGCTTTTCAGGCAATGAGTTTAACTCGTGTTTTGCTTCTGTAATCGGAATATTGGACAGCATTATTTTTGAATCTATCTGTACATCTAAGTTTACATCTAAATACTTAGAAGAGATCCCAGCTTTCCCCTTCATCTTACAAAAATCGCCACTTTCCCTTTCACCGAACAAAAATTGATCGCCCTTTCCAAATTCGATAAAAAGCGATCGCTTCTCAATTTAAAAAGTGATCGCGTCCAGTCCACGTTTTTCAACAATGTGTAGTAATTTTAGAGCCGTACCACTTGGGCGTTTTTGTCCTATTTCCCATTTTTGGACGGTTGAGACACTGGTGTTTAGCAATGCGGCAAATACGGCTTGGCTGACTTGAGCGGTTTCGCGGATAGCTTTTATTCTTTGTGGTTCGAGTTTTTCAACTTTTGGTAAACACAATAGGTCAAACTCACGCATGGTGACTTGATCCATGACTCCTGCTTCGTACAATCCAAGCGCGGTTTCGTGAACTGCTTCAAGAATTCGTGATGTTTTCATTGCAATTTACCTCTATTAATTCGTAAGCGTTCA
>JAYKJI010000118.1:0-18423 GCA_035285405.1 Snowella sp.
AGTTGTGGATCGCCTTTTAGACCGCTTAAGCGAAATCATCCCATCGCATGAATCTCATCTATCCCTTGCTATACAAGGGTTTTAAGTATTTTGGTAAATGTGCTACCCCCCTGAACGCTTACAATAATTTCAACTTAGGATTAATGATTAACAAAGGGTGAAAGGCCCTTAAAAATTGAGATTTTTTAATCTCTTAATGAGAACAAGCTCGTAATTTGAATATGGCTTTTAAGAGCAAAGTATAATTTTTTGTCAATACTTACTATTTGTCTGCTTGACATACACAAATATCTTAGAGAATAGATGAGAGTTGCTCACAGACTACTTTTTATTGGTTTTATAGATGCCCCCCAAAATTTGGTATGACTCAGAATTTGTAAGGTTTTGGTATACAATATATTTACCTTGGCTACTTCAATCGTATTAAATTTTTGGAATAAAGATAACCGTATTTGCACGGATTCTCAATCTATTTAATACTTCTTTTGTGGTAATTTCACCGACAAAATTAATACGTCTATCTTGATTTTCAAGACATAGTATTCGGCAATTACGTAGGCTATCTATTTGTTTTCTGTATAATCACTGATCTTCCAGATTTTTTTGAGCCCATCAATAAAAATACGTATATTAATTCCGATTCCCCTAATCGTTTTTGAAAAGTTTGGGTGACAAGGATGGTCTGAAACCGCTAGGATGGGGAAATCTTCAATATCATTGCAGACCCTATGAAGGCATTGATCCTTTCCGGTGGTAAAGGCACTCGCTTGCGTCCTCTGACCTATACAGGGGCCAAGCAACTGGTTCCGGTGGCTAATCAGCCGATTCTTTGGTATGGAATTCAGTCCATTGTGGCGGCTGGTATTACCGATATTGGTATTATTATTAGTCCTGAGACGGGTCAAGAAGTTCAATCTAAAACGGGAAATGGCGATCGCTTTGGGGCGAAGATTACCTATATTTTGCAGGAGCAGGCGGCGGGATTAGCTCATGCGGTGAAAATTGCCCGACCCTTTTTAGGAGATTCTCCCTTTGTCATGTATTTGGGAGATAACCTCATTCAGGACAGCTTAGAGGGCTTTTTAGAGACATTCCAGCAACATCATTTAGATGCTTTGATCCTACTGCGTAAGGTTGCCAATCCCTCGGCTTTTGGGGTGGCGACGGTGGATGAGCAGGGGCGGGTATTGGCCCTTGTGGAAAAACCCCAGGTTCCTGCCTCGAATCTGGCCCTAGTTGGTCTCTACTTTTTTGCACCCTCTATTCATAGCGCGATCGATGCCATTCAACCTTCCCCTAGGGGAGAATTAGAAATTACCGATGCAATCCAGGCTCTGCTGACGGCTCAAAAACAGGTTGAAGCGCGACAACTTCAGGGCTGGTGGCTAGATACGGGGAAAAAAGATGATCTCTTAGAGGCCAATCGCATTATTCTCGATACTCTTTTGGAAAAGCAAATTCAGGGTCAGATCGACGAAACTAGTCAAATTACAGGACGGGTTGCGATCGCCGCCAGTACCCAAATCATTAACAGTACTATTCGTGGGCCGGTGATGATTGGTGCAGATTGTCACATTGAAAATACATTTATTGGCCCCTATACCAGTATTGCCGATGGCGTTAAACTTCAAGAAGCCGATTTAGAACATTGTGTGGTTTTGGAACAGGCCCAGATCTTAGGAATTCAGCAACGGATTGTGGATAGTGTGATTGGTCAACGGGCCAAATTAACGGTTGCCCCCCAGCGTCCCAAAGCCTTACGATTTTTGATTGGTGATGACTCCCAAATTGAGGTTTGATGATGACAGAACGAGAAAGTTTAGGGCAACGGCGGCGTATTTTAATTACTGGAGGAGCGGGTTTTATTGGCTCCAATTTTGTCTATCATTGGTGTCGAAATTATCCCCAGGATCGCGTCGTTGTTTTAGATGCTCTGACCTATGCGGGTAATCGACGCACCTTAGCACTTTTAGAATCCTTAGAAAATTTTCGTTTTGTTCAGGGCAATATCGGCGATCGCTCTTTAGTTGACCAATTATTACAAACGGAAAACATTGATTTCGTTGCCCATTTTGCCGCCGAATCCCATGTGGATCGCTCCATTCTTGGCCCCGATGCCTTTGTACAAACCAACGTAGTGGGAACTTTTACCCTATTGGAAAGTTTTCGACAGCATTGGTTAGGGGCAGGACAACCGGATCATTTTCGTTTTCTGCACGTTTCTACCGATGAAGTTTATGGCAGTTTAGGCCCCACAGATCCCGCCTTTACCGAAACAACCCCCTATGCTCCCAACAGTCCCTATTCAGCCTCAAAAGCAGGCAGTGATCACTTGGCAAGAGCCTATTTTCACACCTATGGAATGCCGACCCTAATTACTAATTGTTCCAATAATTATGGCCCCTACCATTTTCCTGAAAAACTGATTCCCTTGATGTGTATTAATATGCTTTTAGGTAAGCCGTTGCCTGTGTATGGGGATGGACAAAATGTGCGAGATTGGCTCTATGTGGAAGATCATTGTCAGGCTCTAGACCTGGTTTTGCAGAAGGGGAAACCAGGCGAAACCTATAATATTGGCGGCAATAATGAAGTTAAAAATCTAGATTTAGTTCATCTACTTTGTGACTTAATGGATGAGTTGGCTCCCACCTTGCCGGTTAAACCCAGCCAACAATTAATTACCTTTGTCAAAGATCGTCTGGGCCATGACCGTCGTTACGCGATCGATGCCACTAAAATTCGGACGGAATTGGGTTGGGTTCCCCAGCAAACTGTTGAACAGGGTTTACGTAAAACGATTCAGTGGTATTTAAGTCATCAGGACTGGTGGCAACCGTTATTATCTGAAGAATATAAGCATTACTATCAATTGGTTTACGGGCCTTAGAGTTGATCCTATAACAACTGGATCTAATCGATTATTCAGTCACCGCTTGTAACCAATAAGCATAGGTATAAGGCCCGATATTGGCTTTTTCCTGTTGATAAATGACTTGTAAAATCTTGAAAAAAGCTTGAGCCTCTGCCTCTAATCCTAAAATTCTTAGGCTTTTTAAAATACGGGTAATTCGTAGATAATTGTGGGAATGACAGACTAAATGGGTGATTCTTTCTTGATAGTTAGGAGCCTCGATCAGTTGAGTCCCTTCTATTGACTCCTGAATGGCAAGGCCATAAAAAGCTAACATTCGCACAAAAGCATTGCGTAGTTTAGCCCGTAGTTCCTCATTTTCCAGAAAAGCAGCAATATCTTCCGCTTCCAAAACGGGAGAATTGGGGACGGCTCGACTCGGTTCCGTTAGGGGAAAAAGCCATTGAATATAATCATGACAATATTCCAATTTTTCATCATCCCAAGCCAAAATATCGGAGTAGCGATCGCCGCTATTATTTGTAATAGTTTCTTGATAAAACTGAGTAATCCGTCCCATAATGCTTAGAAAAAGAGAAAGTTTGCTAGAGAAGGCTTAAGAATCATAAAACACTAAATTGCGATCGCCGACGATCACTTCACCAATCTCGTAGGCAGCTAGATCACGGTCAGAAAACCAATCTAAGCTAATTTGAACCGCATCAGGCGGAACCAAGACCACAAAACCAACGCCCATATTAAACGTTTCTAACATCGCCCTGGCCGACACCTGACCCGCTTCGGCTAACCATTGAAAAATAGGCAAAATCTCCCAACTTCCCTCCCGAACGGCGATCGCTTGACCTTGACCTAAACAACGGGGCAGATTTTCGGGCAAACCCCCGCCGGTAATATGGGCCATGCCATGAATCTCTAAACCCGATCTCAAAGCTTCAAGAATGGGCTGCACATAGAGACGAGTTGGTGTTAACAAAGCCTCTCCCAAGGATTGACCCCCCAAAAGAGCCGGACAATGCTGCCAATCCAAGCCCTGGGATTCCACAATTTTACGCACCAAACTAAAGCCATTACTGTGAACCCCCTGGCTCGCTAAGGCGATCGCTCTATCTCCGATCTGTACCTGGGAACCATTGAGAATCCGACTTTTTTCAACAATCCCCACACAGAAACCCGCCACATCGTACTCACCGGCACCATAAAAACCAGGCATTTCCGCCGTTTCTCCCCCCAATAGAGCACAATTACTTTGACGACAGCCCGTCACAATGCCCGCCACCACTTCCGCTAACTGCTGGGGTTCTAACTTGCCAGTGGCCAAATAATCCAGAAAAAACAAGGGTTCTGCCCCAGAGGTCAAAACATCATTGACACACATCGCCACTAAATCAATGCCAATACTGTCATGCCGATTCATCGCCTGGGCAATTTTCAGTTTGGTTCCCACCCCATCCGTTCCCGATACCAAAACGGGTTGTTGATAGCCGGATGGCAGTTCAAATAAGCCCCCAAAACCGCCCAAGCCACCGATAACCTCTGGGCGAAAGGTACTTTCTACTCCCTGGCGAATCTGCTCCACAAAATGGCGACCCGCTTCCACATCGACACCCGCTTGACGATAATCCATCCCCTTGACCTATGACTTGAGGTTAATTGCTCTATGCTAAGGGCTAAAGGTCAACAATCTCAAGTTTTAAGAATGGGAATATGTTCTAAACAGATACTAAAGGTGACGGTTGATCCTAATCCTTCTCCCATGCTAAAAAAGGAAACTTGCCCTCCCATGGCTTCTATCAATTTTTGAGAAATTGCTAATCCTAAACCAGTGCCACTGTAAGCTTTGGTTCGAGAACCATCGATCTGAACAAATTTTTCAAAGAGTTTCGACTGATTTTCTAAAGAGACTCCAATGCCCGTATCGGTGATACTCACTTTAACGAGGCCCGGAAATTCCTGATTATTCCAAACCATTCTTTTTTTTAAAATTTCAGCCCGCACTTTAATCTCTCCCTCGGCGGTAAATTTAATGGCATTACCGACAAGATTGAGCATGACTTGTAATAGACAGCGATAGTTACCATGTACGGTAATTGGGGTTAGAGTCTCCGGCAATTGACTATCAAAGCGTAATCCCTTGGTCTGAGCTTGAGAGATGGCAAAATGATTGACGGCTTGGAATAAGGTTACTAAATCCACCGCACCTAATTCTAAATCAACCTTTCCGGCTTCGATTTTAGCAAGATCAAGAATATCATTAATAAGGTTTAATAAATGCAGAGCGGATTGATAGGCTTCTTCTAAAAATTCTCGTTCTTCTTCAGCATTATCTGCCATCCCATCTAAAACCAGCTTCAGAAAACCAATAATGCCATTCAGAGGAGTCCGAAGTTCATGGGTTGTACTGGCTAGAAATTCACTTTTGAGTTGAGAGGCTTCCTGGGCAGCAACGGTAACTTGTTCTAGTTCTCGGTATAGGGTCGCATGGGCGATCGCCGTTCCCACCTGTTCGGCTAATTCCTGCACAAAATCGAGGACATTACGGGGCCAATAACAATAATGTTGAGCTTGATATAAATAAATAAGACCATTCCGTTGAGATTGATGATGAGTCGGAATGAACATAACCGAATAGGGCTGATCGACTGTGGGGGCGAGATTGTCAAAAATCAAGGGATCAGACTGTAATTGAGAAAGGGAGATTAGGATGTCTGAAGACAACTCTAAAACCTGGCCCAAGCAAGGAGTCTTTTGAAAAGAATCTGATGGCTGACAAAATTCGGCTTTAACGTCCCATTTTTCGATATGTTGCGTCGGGAAGAGCAGCAAACAACGACTAATATTTAGGGCTTGCCCTAGACTATCCACTGTTTCCTGCAAAATAGTCGGTAAGTGCAGTGTTCGTCGAATCTTGCGGGCAATTTGGGTTAATAATTGAGGATAGGGGTCGGATAGGTTAGGAGCAACGATCGCAGGTTGAGCTTCTGACGAACATTCATAACCCATGATCCAAGCAGTGGTGGATGGCTCCTTTGCTCTCAAAATGGGACTCAGGACTAAGGTCAGACTAAAATGTTGCTCCCCATAAACGAAAAGACCATGATAGGTCTCCGGCTGACGATATTGTAGTACGCGCTGAAGACAATCATAGTAATCATGGATAGCGATCGGGCAAAGTGAATCCTGGGGCCAATGCTCAATAATCGTCTGAGGATCAATCTGATAAGCGGAAGCTTTATGCCAAGCAAAAGCTAAATATTTGCCTCGATAATCCTGAATATAAATCAGTTCTGCCCCAATGCTATCCCACTGCATGGAGTTTAGGTACATTCCTTCTATAAAATCTATAAAAGTTAGTCATTCCATTCCCCCCTGGGTGGTACAGGAGGATTACGACGCAGAGTACGAGTGAGATCATCATCTCTTTCTGGCTCTCCTCGCAACCATTGTTTAATTGCTGTTTCAATGATGCGACTGGGATCATTGGTAAGATGTTTGACTTGCTCTAGGAGATCGGCATCCAAATGAATGGATACTTCTACTTTTTCTGAGACAGTTGGAGTTGATGCTACATTTTCATTCATAAGCTTTCTAGACCCTTCTTCCCTTTTATTGTATCCCATGCTTTCCTTACAGAGGGAGAAAAGCCATGTTAATTTTGATGCTTAAGTCTCATTTAAAAAGTTATTAAAGTTACGAAGAGCGGTGGGATAGAGCAATGACACAAGCATTGATTGAATTAGATTGGCTAGATCTGGGGTGGACGATGTTACTGCTGGGGTTAGCGATCGCCTTGGCCTTTTGGCAACGAGTAGGTTTAGCGAGTCAATTGGCCTGGGCGGGTGGCCGCTCTTTATTGCAATTGTTGGTGGTAGGCTATTTTCTAGCCTTGATTTTCGCGCTCAATCAACCGATCGCGGTGTTGGCCGTGTTGGCGATTATGCTCTCCATTGCGGCGATCGTGGCTAAAAATCGTATTAGTCAAAAACAAAAAGGATTATTACCGTTAGTTTGGGTGTCTCTTTTGATTAGTACCTTACTCACACTCGGTTATGCCATTTTGGTCATTATTCGGCCAGCCCAGTGGTTCGCGCCCCAATACCTGATTCCCTTAGCCGGTATGGTTTTAGGTAATTCAATGAATAGTGCTTCTTTGGCAGGGGAACGTCTCAGTAGTTTAATTCAACAAAATCGACGGGAAATTGAAACCCATCTTTGTCTAGGGGCTACTGCTAAACAGGCGATCGCCGGCTATCAAAAAACAGCGATCCATGCCAGCTTAATTCCTACCCTCAATCAAATGATGGTGGTCGGCATTGTCAGTTTGCCAGGGATGTTTACGGGGCAAGTGTTAGCAGGCATTGATCCCCTGAATGCGGCCTCTTACCAAATCCTGATTTTATTTATGATTGCCTTTGCCAATTTGGTGACGGCCATTTTAGTGACAGAGGGCGTATATCGATATTTTTTTAATGATCAGATGCAGTTGGTTAATCAAGATTTCTAGTAGTGATTTTGTTGTAGTGGTGGCAGCGTAAAGCACCCATTCACGCTCTCCTTTGCTAACAAAAGCGAGGGATTATCACACAAATCGTTCTTCCATTTTCTAACAATGATTTTGCCGATATTACCAGATTTTGTATCGTTTGAACCAAAAATTACAAGAAATTGAGTATAATTCCCCCAAGGCTGATTGAACACCTCAAGGAGCAAGAGTACTCGTTATGAGCAGCTATCAACTAGACCCCCGTCAAACTATCATCGTGGCTATTTTAGTTTTATACCTGGGTAAGTATTTAACATCACGAATTAAGTTTTTGCAAGACTTCAATATCCCTAGTGCCGTATCAGGAGGCGTTCTTGCTTCATTGGTGTTTGGTCTCTGTTTTGTTCTCTTTAAGTTGCAGATTAACTTTGATCTCCAAGGTCGTGACACTTTCTTAATTATTTTTTTCTCTACCATTGGGCTTTCTTCTCGCATAAAAACACTTTTTCAGGGAGGAAAACCTCTACTCATTTTACTCACCGGTGCGCTAATCTATCTTTTCATTCAAAACTTGACGGGGGTTGGTGTCGCAGCCTTACTGGGTTTAAAGCTACCAATTGGTTTGCTTTCCGGCACCATTTCATTAACGGGAGGGCATGGAACTGTTGTCGCTTGGTCTTCTATTTTTAAAGATATTCACGATATTCCTAATGCTTCTGAAATTGGTGTTGCTAGTGCTACGTTTGGTTTAGTGATGGGAGGAGTCATTGGTGGCCCAGTTGCCAAATTTTTGATTATTAAAAACCGACTGAAAGCAAAGGATTATGAGGAAAATTTAACGGTTGGCATCAAACATGGTCAGCGTCATGTCCAGATTGACTACGATACCATGCTCAATTCTATTCTCGTTATTGCGATTACGATTGGTTTGGGCAGTCAAATCAATAATTTAATTTCTTTATCGGGTCTAAAATTGCCTCTTTTTGTTACCTGTATTTTAGCCGGTATTTTTCTGACTAATACTGTCCCTTTCTTATTCAAACGCTTTCCCTGGCCAACAGACACGCCTTGTCTAGCTCTCATTTCTGATGTTAGTTTGGGTTTGTTTTTAGCGGTATCTTTAATGAGTTTACAGCTATGGACTTTGGTGGATATTGCAGGCCCCATTACGGTGATTTTGTTGGTGCAAACTTTGGTGCTGATTGCCTATACGGTTTTCCTTCTCTTTCCGGCCATGGGTAAGAATTATGATGCGGCAGTGTGCTCGGCGGGATATTTAGGATTGGCCTTGGGAGCGACTCCCACCGCGATCGCCAATATGACGGCGGTGACAAGACAAATGGGGGCTTCGCCTCAATCTTTTATTGTTGTGCCTTTGGTAGGAGCTTTCTTTATTGATATTGCTAATGCCTTTATTATTCAGCATTTTCTCAGTGTTATCGGTTGAGGACAATGATTAATAGACCTTTCCCTGTCTGGGGACTTTATTGCACAGCGATCGCGCCAGAATTCATAGAAAAACCCCACCAAGAGGCAGGGTATAAACGCAAGAGGTTATCATGATTCCCGCTATTTGAGGGAAGACTGGGCGTAGTTGACTAAGCCTGCACTAACGTAGTAGCTGTAACCGTCTAATTTGTTTTGTTGCGCAAGATGGGCAGGGTTGTTGACTAAATCGCTAATACCAAGACTGAGGGTTAACACTGAGGCGGCGGCGATAACGTAGTTGCGGATGAGGGTGGTGGTGGTGGCGGACTGGGATAACATTCAGGATTGCTCTCCTTTTCTCTTGCTATCCTCAGAATGGGTTGATTGTCGGGGGATGTCAGTCCCATAATATCTGTAATTTCAAGGGTTTCAGGGTTTCTATCTTCCCCTTCAACATGGAAATAAAGGGAAAGCGATCGCTATTTTGACAGAACAAATAACCTACTATCCCAGTAAACCATTTCATTCAAAACAATGCTTCAATCAAACCGACGTTTACCCCTTGCTCTGACCCTGTTATTTACTCTGACTTTTCCGAGTGTTAGTCTTGTCCAAGATAAGGGGGCAAAGGTCGAGGTTTTAGAAAAGACGACGGTTAGCTGGGATGGCGACTCGCTTCCAGTTTATCCCCAGGGTCAACCAGAGATAACGATTTTAAAAATTACGATCACACCGGGCCAACAACTTCCCGTTCATAAACATCCCTATATCAATGCAGGCGTTTTGGTTCGGGGTCAGCTAACGGTGGTAACGGATAAAGGTGCAACCCATCATCTCAAGGCAGGTCAAGCACTGGCTGAATTAGTCGATAAGTGGCATTACGGCAAAAATGATGGAGCAGAACCCGCCGAAATTATTGTTTTCTATGCTGGAATTAAAGGTCAACCAATAACGATTATCAAAGATGATAATACTCATCAAATCGAGTCATCTACCCAGCCACAAACTGAACAATCCCAATGAATCATAGAGCAGTTTTCAAACTCGTCATTGCTGCCTTATTGTCAAGGTTAGTGATCGCACTTTAGATTTGTGGGCATAAGCGATCGCTTGATTCCCTTTTGACAATCGCATTAAACAGTATGATACAATGGTAGAGGAAAATACACAGGCTCCCAATTTACTCCACAGTTAAAGTTTATGGCAGAAAAGGCAAGCTTATTTGGCTTACAGAATTCAAATCGAGACTTTACTAGAGCAGAAGCGTGGGGAAAGAATCAGTTTAATTCAAGTTTTCCTGCGGCTTTATCTTGTTACCTCGATCAGAAAAATCTTGATGCTAATTATCTCTGTATAAAAAATAGACGATTCAGTATAGATTATGTTTCTGTAAGCAAAATCTTTGGAATGAAAACAAATACAGAGGATATTTATTTTGCCTTTGAAGCTCAATATACACCATTTCAAAAGTTTATTGTGGGAACCTTACCTAGAACTGATCTGGTTATTCAGAATAAAATGGGTCAATGTTTGCGAGGCTTAGAAGTTAAATTAACAGCCTTACCAGATAATACCACTTGTAATCTGAGTGACAATAAATTTGGTTCTGAAATTGTTGTGAGACCCGATACAATTATCTATTTAGCAGCAAGTCTTATTAGTGCCAATGTTGAAATAATAAAGAATCATATAGATAATAGTAAGATCAATATTGAAGATTGGTCAGAAGCAAGAGAGGTAATTGCTCATATTCAGGAGATTGTAACTTGCATATCTCAAATAAGTATTGATATTGAGCAGAACCAATCACCATTTCTATTACAACCAATCTGGAAAACCATTGGCAAATCATCGAAACTTGCTAACAATTGCCTTGACGTTTTTGTTTGGAGTGATGCAGCCTTTACTTGGTTTATTTCTCAGGTTTCTAAAAATGATAATGCTGCCACCCAAATAACCCGACAAACGAGAACCGGTATTTGGCTCTACAAAATGCTTTCCGATATTGGCATGAATGGAAGATGTAATTATAAAGAAATTATAGACAAGCTTTCTTATAATACAAAAAATGATAAGGCATTTGCATCAGCAGGGAATATAACTAATCCCTTTATGTCCTGCCAAAATTTAACTAATCCAAGAATTACCAAGCAAGAAATTAAAAATATTATTTTAGGTGGTGGTCAAAATCTACTCAGTCCAGAACGTAGATTTGATGCAATCATTTTCAATTCACCAGAGTTATTTCTATGATCACAGCAATTGATTTATTTAGCGGTTGTGGTGGTTTATCTCTCGGTTTTCAAAAAGCAGGAGTTGAAGTTTTCGCGGCCATTGATAATTGGGATATAGCATTAGAGATTTATAGAAATAATTTTAGTCATTTAACAATTAAACAAGATATATCAGATGAAATTATCACAAAAAAAATCATCCAAAAATTAGTCCCTGATATGATTATTGGCGGGCCACCTTGCCAAGATTTTTCTAGTGCAGGTAAACGTAATATGAGTGGTGATAGAGCAAACTTAACTTATAATTTTACCAACATTATTTGTGATCTTAAGCCAAAATGGTTTGTAATGGAAAATGTACCGAGAATAACTAAAAGCCAAGTCTTTTCAGTAATATCTAAGCAATATTTAAGTGCTGGTTATGGACTATCTGCTATCACCTTAGATGCTTCTCTTTGTAATGTTCCACAATCGAGATTACGATTATTTTTAATTGGTGAACTTTTGGGAGAACAGAATAAAATAATCCCATTTTTAAAATCCAATTTATCTGATAGCCCTATGACCATTAGAGACTATCTTGGCGATCACTTAAATCTTCAATATTATTATCGGCACCCACGCAGTTATGCCCGTCGAGGTATTTTTTCAATTGACGAACCTAGTCCAACAATAAGAGGTGTTAACCGCCCTATGCCACCTAATTATCAATTACATAGTGGCGATCCACAGGGTATTGATCTTTCTAAAATTAGACCTTTATCCACAATTGAAAGAAGTTACATTCAAACATTTCCCGATTCTTTTAAATTTTCAGGTACAAAAACCAATTTAGAACAAGTTATTGGAAACGCGGTTCCTGTTAACCTAGCTTCTTTTGTTGCTTCTGCTATTGTAAATTATATTAAAAATAAAAATCTCGATCAAAATAAGTTAGAAACTTTTCAGATTAATCAGCAACTATGTTTGCATTTCTAAGTTTTAAATTGGGATAGAGAAAAGCGATCGCCCTTTAACTTCTCTGCTCATAAAAAGTGATCGCTGATCAGCCATCTATAGAGCGGTCTATTCTTTTGCCTGCAATCTTCGCACCAACTCCTGAAAAGGTTGCCAATTATTTTCCTGAGCGATCGCTTCCCACACCTCTTCAATCAAAGGACGTAATAAAGCCGTTTTGGGATTAGCCGACCGTAAGCGATCGCCGATAGTGAGAAACTCCTCATCTGATAACGACTTTAAGGCTTGATGGTAAAGCGATCGCCAATTTGACCAATCCGTTTTTCCTAAATCAACATTTTCTAAAATCAGCGACTCATCCTCACGCCAACCAGTATTAAAACTTTGCGTTAACTCCGTAAAAAATTGATGATAACCTATCTCTGTCGCCTGCAAACAATGGAGAGTTTGATTGATTAAAGCTTGGCCCAACTGTCCTAGAGGAGCGTGGGGATCTAAACCTAATTTTTGTAACATCAAATTGCGATAAGAATGGAGATAGTGATCTGCAAAAGTGGCTAAACCTGATGCCAAATCCGAAGGAGACATTACCAAACTTAAAGGAGCCTGTAATAACTCTAAATTGAGTTGACAAATTAAGGGCTGATTGCCAAAACTATAACGACCACCATAGTCAAAATAAGCCGCTATAAAATGGGGGTTATAATTATTAATAAAACCGTAGGGGCCATAGTCAAAACTTTCCCCCGTAATCGACATATTATCAGTATTCAAAACACCATGACAAAAACCTGCCGCCATCCATTGAGCAGCCAACCTAGCCACGCGTTTCACTAAATCTGCATAAAATTGGGCATAACGATCCCCTGTAAAGGAAACCTCTGGATAATAAATGGCAATGACGTGATCCAATAATTTAGTAATTAAATCGGGGCGTTTTAGATAATGCAGACGCTCAAAAGTCCCAAACCGAATATGGGAACGACTAAAGCGAATCATGACCGAAGCACGAGTCGGAGAAGGTTCATCTCCTCGCCATAGAGATTCTCCCGTTTCCACCAAACTTAAACATCGAGAGGTATGAACACCCAAACTGTGGAGAGCTTCTGCGGCTAAAACTTCTCTCACGCCTCCCTTGAGGGTCAAGCAACCGTCACCATTGCGAGAATAGGGGGTTCTTCCCGATCCCTTCGTACCAAAATCGTAAAGTTGCCCATCAATTCCCCGCACTTGCCCATAGAGAAAACCGCGACCATCGCCTAAAAAAGGGTTATATTCGCCAAATTGATAGCCATGATAACGTAGAGCTAAAAAAGGACGAACCCCCTGAAATAAACCAAAAGCTTCAATAAAATGCCAATCCTGGGTCTGTTGAGGCTCAATCCCTAAAATGGGTAAAAGTGCATCATTACGCCAACGCAAATGGTGTTCAGGAAAAGAGGCCGCCTCAACGCGATCGTAGTAGTCATCCCCCAAGTTTTCTAGGGCTGGTTCGTAGGTCAGAGACAAAAAAGGATTGCTGGAAGCTTCAGTCATATTAGAACGATAGGGAATTGTCTATAAAAGGTTGAATCCTAAAACTAGCTTTGCAGCCCCTTTTTTAAGAAATCTTAGTTATTGCCGCATTACTTTACCACACTTTTGAGAGAGGATAACCTGCTTAACGTGATCAAGCGATCGCTTTCATCTTAAATTTATATTAAATCTCTATCCAGTCATCACTATCCATTCAGGCTAATATTGCTAGTTACTGTTAGTTTATTATTAAATTTGTAATTACATACAAACACAGTCTTGACTAATAAAATCCTGGGGATTGCGAATAAAATCAGGCAAGCCTGGGGCCATTACTTTATCTCCTTGTGCTTCCTTGTTCGCCACTTCTAAATTAAGATTCAGTAAAAATTCTAGGGGATTACCTTGACTATCCATGCCATAGGCGATCGCAACAGCTTGATCTAATTGCTCTTGAGCTAGTTGTACAGCTTGAACATCAGAATTTGTAGGCTTATCAGTTACATTGCGATAGAGTTCTCGTAGGCTCCATTGATTTTTAGTCATTATTTCCCGTCGCGTTTGCCGTAGGTTAACAGCATTTTCTGCAACCTGTTGAACCTGTTCCAATGTAGGCGATTGGGGAAAGGGAAAGGTATCAAAAACACTTTCTGAAGTATAACGAAATCTCGCCGTTAAAGTTGAACAGCGATGAGTAAACCATTGCCAATGTAAATTGGATTGTAAAATACCGAAGGAATAATCATCAGCTAGAGGAAAAACAATCAAAGCAGCATTGGGTCTAATAGCTGAACTAATAAACTCAAAAATTGGGCGTTTAGTCACTTGTCCGCAAACAATATAACGAGCAATATTATTAATTCTTTGAATAAGTTCAGGGCGATCACGCCAATATTTCCACCAACGTCGAAAATGAGTCTGACGTGGCCCAGTTGTTTTATTCGTTTTCGATTTTTCTTCATCTGCATTAGCTTTTATAGTAGGAAAAACAAATTCTTTAAGATGTTTAAAAGCTTTTTCATAGGATTTCGCTGCATTTAAGTCGTTACAATGATTAAGATCAATGACATATCGAGAAGGTAAACCGTCTAGATTTTTGAATAATTCATCGGCTGTTAAATAGGGGTAAATAATTGTTCTTGATATTAAGTCATTAAACAATGTTTCTACTTGAAACGGAGTTAATAGAAATCCTTCATTTCCATGAGTTTGTCCCTGACAGCAAGCTCCTGATTGGGCATTGGTTAAAATTTTTCTGGCTTGAGAAATATCAATAGTTGGCGATAAAGAAGAATTAATATCATCTAATTCCCACACTTGCCAAGGACTATCTTTATGATCTCCTAATTGCATTGATAATTTCTTTTTGCCTGCTTTTTCTGCTTTTACCCAATTAACAATAGAAACATGAACTACCGCATCGCCAGACCAAACTTGAGTGGAAACGGCTTCTGTAATTGTGCCATTATGCTTAACAATATAGTCCAAACCCCCTTCACGGGAATAGTTTTGGCGAATGGTATTGGTTCCCACTAAACCCGCACAGCCATTGTCTGGTAACTGTTGATGGGCTTTATAAAACCAATAAACACAATAATCGGCTCGTCCTGGAATTTCGGGATATTTTTCTCGAATTTGATTGACATATTTGGCTCCAAATTCCTGCTGCATTTTATTTTTAGACTGAAACGGTGGATTGCCGACAATAGCATTCGCTTGAGGCCAATCAATTAACAATGCATCACCTTTAATAATATTGTTATCTAAACTATCCAATGGCAAAGCATTTTCTGTTAAACCTAACTTATCAATTGCGACTTTTCTGGCAATTAATAGGGTTACTCTTGCTAACTCTACTGCAAAAGGATTATAGTCAATGCCATAAAATTGTAGAGGAGTGACAAAACTCATTTCTAACTGTTCTGTTTTTCTTAATTCTGCTGATTTTTGTAATAATAAATGCTCCACTTGTTTTAATTCCTGATAGGCCATGTAGAGAAAATTTCCCGAACCACAGGCAGGATCAAGCACCCGATAATTCCGCATCTCAATTTTTAATTGTTCTAACGCTTTTAAATCATTGACAGCCTCAATTTTTTCTTCCCAATAACGGCTAATAGTGGGACGAATAATTTTCATAATATCATTCTCTGAGGTGAAATGTATTCCCCCCTGATGACGTTCCCCTTCGTTAACCGTACTTTCAAAAATACTGCCAAAAATTGCCGGTCTAACTTTGCTCCAATCCTGATTCGCCGCTAATTTTAAATAATCTAATTCTTCTTTGTTTAACTCAATCGGATAAACTTCGGCAAATAAGCCACCATTAAAATATTCAACACCCTTAAAGCGTCCTACCGGATTTTTGATCATATTCATACGCCGAAATAGTCCATCATTGAGCAAATCAAAACTACTTTCACCCGCTAAACAATCTTCTAAACATTGAGAAAAAAGTGAATTTTCTAAGAGTTTTGTATCTTCGGCAAACATCGCCATCACACATTGCAATGTAAATTTTTGAGCGATCGCGGCATTAAAATTAGCTTTATGACTCCTGACTTTTAATAATTGATAAAATTTTCCCATGTATTTAGCAGCAGTTTGGGTAATTTCTACCTGATTATTTTGAAATTTAGGAGCCTCCAGTGTAAATTCCATAAACCGAAAGGCTTCTAATCTTTCAGGTAAATCTACTCGGCGAATTTTATCTAAGGGTGTATCAATTTGTATCTCAAAATCATAAATCCAAAACTCGTCAAAGTTACAGAGGATAACATATTTGGGTTGAGGATTTAACTGTTTGCAATAATCCCAGGCTTGGCCATAATACCGATTGAGATTTGTTCCTCGCGATTTCATTTCAATTAATAACGTCGCTAAATTGTCCCTCGGCCACCATAAATCGGCATAACCAATATGACCTTTTGCACTAGCTTTAGGAATGGGTAATTCAAATTTTGCCCCAGCTTTTACCGCACTTTCATGACCAAAGGCTTTAAAAAATTCATTCAAAAAACTTTGGGCATCAGACCGCTCTCTACCTTCAATATGGCGATCGCAAAATTGTAAAAATTGGTAAATATTGTCACGATTCACTGTCATAGTGGTAAATCCCCCCTTACTTTTAGCCTGTTTCCTGGATTGGCAAGCAAAGCTGATCAACCCGTCGTATAACTTTTCATCACCCGACCACAACTCCACCAGCGACGAAAATAGCCTTGACCAATCTCATCTCCAGCTTCGGATAAAACATCAATGCCGATTCCATTGCGTCCCATTTGTTTGCCTGAGCTATGAATATAATGATTCTCCCCTAAATAAAGAGCAACATGATCGACTCGTTGACTGCCAAAAAAGATTAAATCGCCTGGTCTTAAATCCGCGATCGCCACCCTTTCCGTAAAAGCTTCCTGTTGGTAGGAGTCTCGTGGTAGCCAAATCCCCGAAGCCTGAAAAGCCGCTTGCATCAGTCCTGAACAATCATAGTTAGGGCCGAGATTCCCCCCCCAAAGATAAACATTAGGAATAGCCCTAGCCGCCTGGGTGTAGGCAATAATATCCGCAATTTTGGCTTCAATTTCTGGACGATCAACCGCGATCGCCTGATAGGAAGTTAGAGCAGGGGTCAAATGAATTAAGTCCGTCAGGGGTAGCCAAGCCTCATAACCATCTTCCAACAAGTGAACTAAGATTGCCGCCGTTTGGATTTCCCCTAGCCGTAAATGTCGCCCCACACCGGCCTGGGTAGCCAAGGTTTGACAGTTCGGGCGATCGTAGAGGTTAAGTGCCACCTGACAACAATATTCGCCATTGATAGAATTCGGTAAAGTCGGGAGGAGGGTTACGGACATTGGAGAATATAACCTTCAAAATGTTGGCTTCAATAATTTCCCAGATCATGTCACAAAATTGCCATTTTCGTCTTAGTCCGTCGCACAATGGGAAGAACTTTTCGTTAAACTGCTATCAGTTCTAAGTTAATCCCGCTTTTTCGTTAATTTAATTCATGGATTATCGTTCCATTCAGTTTTCTGTCCAAAAACAGCAAGTCGATCTTCTCCAATTACAATCGCTTTTTAACCTCGCTGCTTTCTGGGCTAAGGATCGTCATTTATCGGATTTACAAACGGCGATCGCCCATAGTAATCCGGTGGTGAGTGCGTGGAATCAACAAAACTTGGTTGGCTTTGCGAGGGCAACTTCTGATGGGGTTTATCGAGCGACATTGTGGGATGTGGTGGTGCATCCAGACTATCAGGGCCTTGGCTTAGGACGTAAATTAGTTGAAACCGCTTTGGCCCATCCTCACCTCCAGCGAGTGGAGCGGATCTATTTAATGACGACCCATGAGCAATCCTTTTATGAGCGTATTGGTTTTCAGCTAAACCAGACCACCACAATGGTCATCCACAATCGTACTGTGATCTGCGACCTACCCAATGGGCTTGATTTTTCTGACTCAACTAAGCTAATGGTAGCCAACAAGTGAGACAGGTTTGGCTATTTTCCGCCGTCTCTGGTGAAATATCTAAGACCTCAAGTTTGCCTCCCATTTTCATGATTAGGGTTTCGGCCAGGAGAAATTTCATCCGAGCTGAAGTTTCAAGGCTATTACTAAAGGCAGCTAACTGTTCTAGGGTGGCCTCCGCTAACAGGGGAATACCTGGATTTTGATCTGTCCAAATCAAGGGTGAACAGGGAAAAGCGATCGCAATCTGGGCTTGTTGCTGAGACGGTATTATTTCCGTCCGAATCTCAATACTGCCCCTAGTCATGTTTTTTATGATCGCATCTAACAAGGAAAGTAATAGACCTGTTGGGAAATAAAAGAGAAACAGAAAGTTTGCACAGTAAGGATTTCATCATCTCTTACCAATTAGGCAGCATTCAAATAGAAGTTCCATAAACCAGTAGAATTCAACATCAAGCGG
>JAYKJI010000119.1:0-14010 GCA_035285405.1 Snowella sp.
AGATATTAACTTAAACCAATACGCAAAAGTAGGAGGTCAACCATCAATTTCTCAATCTACTATTCTTGAAAGAAGTATCGCTTTTCCCTCCCTCGAAATTCAAAAATCCATAGTAGCCGAAATCGAATCTGAGCAGAGTCTTGTTAATGCCAACTGTGAACTGATTACCCGTTTCGAGAAAAAGATTCAAACCACCCTTAACCGCATTTGGGGAGAGGAACAAAAACCCAGCCTAGAACCCGACACAAATTTACAACTCACACTTCTTTAAAAACTGCGATTAAAAAGTAGCGATCATTCCTTACAACGGATAAAACTGCGATCGCTCCTTTACAAGGGATAAAACCGCGATCTCCCTGTAGGATGATAAAAATTAGGGGCAATCTGACAAAAATAATGATGATCAGTTATCCTAAGAGAAGATACTTATGATTAAAAATTAGTTATGAATACTCTTCTTTCCGAACAAATTATGCCCTTGACAGTTGCCGAACGCTTGCAACTCATCGAAGAAATTTGGAATAGCATCAGTAACAATGATAGTGAAATTGTTCTAACTCCTGCACAACAACAAGAAATAGATAGACGATTGGAATCCTCTAGCGATGTTAAAAACCAAGGTAAATCTTGGCAAGAAATTAAACAAAAATTTATCTAAATTATGTACAGTATTAAGATTTCTGAAGAAGCTGAACTAGATTTAGAAGAAACTTTCTCCTGGTATGAAAGTCAAGTTAAACAATTGGGTTCTGAATTTATTAGAGTCATTGATAAAAGTTTAACGACTATTCAAAAAAATCCTTTAGCTTGCCCTCTTGTCTATCGCAATGTACATCGGAAATTGTTACCTAGATTTCCCTATATGTTGCTGTATTTTATTGATGATAATATCATTTTTGTTTTTGCCTGCTTCCATGTTAAGCGTGACCCAAAACAGTGGAAACGTAGGCTTTAATCTAAAGGCGATCGCCCTCTCCTTATTAATTAAAATTTAAAACTGCGATCACAGAGCATAATCTTATCTAACTTGTTATCATAAAACTAATTTCCTTACGAGTGATAGTTATGACTCAAACCTTTCGACAACAGGCTCTCGTTAAATCCCAAGGTAGAATTGAAATTCAAGATGATCGCTTACCAGAGGGAAAAACGGTTGAAGTGATTATTATCCTAGAAGAACAACCAAAAACCTTATCGGCTGAAGCATTGGCGATCGCTCGATTACCCTTGCTAAAGGATTCAAGTCAGTGGATCACCGTCCTAGAACCTGGGCAAGAAATTGATGAAACGGCATTAAAAGAATGGATTGCCCATGAGCAAAAATAAGCGAGCACTCCTAACAAAAGATAAAACTGCAATCATTCCTTACAAGAGATAAAAAAGCGATCATTCTTTACAACGGATAAAACTGCGATCGCATTTAGATGATTCAAACAGAGACTACTCGTAATGTGACCACATCCTAATAATTTCAACCGTTTGAGTTTCCTTAATCACTCGATAGACTAACCGATGCTTAACATTGATTCTTCGTGAATAACAACCCTTAAGATTGCCCACTAATTTTTCATAATAAGGGGGATTCAGAAAGGGATTTTCCCGAAGAATACCAACAAGTTCCTTAATCTTGTTAAAAAGACCAATATTTCTCAGCTTTTCTAAATCTTCTTGGGCTTTTTTACTCAGAATAACTTCCCACATCGTTACAAACCTAATTCCGTAGCATTAACCCATTCCGATCTCGGACTCTTAATAACTTCTTCAATAGAATCAACATAACCAGGAATAGAATTTAAATAGTCCATATCACTAGTCTTTTGGTATTTACTAGATAGATACTCTGCATAATGAAGAACCTCAACTTGTAGAGATTCAGGTAATTGTTCTAACTGCTCAAGAATTTGTGAACTAATCATAAAATCTGCTCAACTCTTTAGGATACTCACTCTAATAAGGATTATAATCGAAATTCTATAAAATCTTCATCATAATAGCGATCACTTTTTTCTGATTTAATAATAATAGCGATCACTTTTTTCTGATTTAATAGGCGATCGCCTTCTTTATTACTGGTTAAAGTTTAAAACCGCGATCGCCCCTAACAAAAGATAAAAAATGCGATCATTGCTTACAAGAAGTAAAACTGCGATCGCCCTTAATTACGGGAACTTAAAATAGCGATCACCTCTAGTTTAATGAGTGCTTTGAACAGAACTAGCTAATTTTTCCTCAATCCAGCCTTTAATAATAACTTGTAACGGTAAATTAAGACGCTGACTTTCTTGATCAAGAGCCTCTATCATCCAAGAGGAACACTCAATCGCAATTGTCTGTTCCTCAGGATTAGAACGTTTAATTTTAGTTAAATCTAAATATTCGATGATACTTTCTCCATCATCAAATTTGCGATCAAAATCTTCAGCTTTCATAGATTTTTACCTCTTCAGGTCTGGAACGTCGGACTGAAATAATACGGATGTTAGTTTCACGATAGGTAATCACGACTGACCAATGCTTACCGACCATTTTACCAATTACAACAAATCGCAGTTCGTTGTTTGTTTGGGCTGGAATTTCAACTTTTTGAGAATCTAACCATAAAGCTTGGGCTTCAATAAAATCTATACCATGCTTATTTTTGTTAGCTTGGCTTTTATGGGGATCAAATTCAAATTCCAGTTTCTTCATCCTGTTGAGTTCGTTTCTGTCTAATTGCTAGATTACGGCATAACTAAACTACTTTTAACAGCGATTGCCCCTTACCGATAAATATAAACCGCGATCGCCGTCTCCTGACTGGAATGTGAAAGTGCGATCGCGTTTTTACACCTCACAATGATGATCCTTGCCAACGTTGAAGAGGAACACAATCAATCTCTAATTGATCCAGAGTTCTCGCAACAACAAAATCCACTAAATCTTCTATGGATTGGGGATGATGATACCAGGCCGGAATAGCTGGCACAATTCTCACTCCTGCCTCCGCTAAGGTCGTTAAATTTCGTAAGTGGATAACACTAAAAGGGGTTTCACGGGGCACAATCACCAGAGGACGATTTTCCTTGATTTGCACATCCGCCGCTCTTTCCAATAGATCCGAACTTAAACCGACTGCTAATTTGGCCACCGTACTCATACTGCAAGGAATGACAATCATCCCCAAAGTACGAAAAGAACCACTGGCAATGGTTGCTCCCACATCTCCCCAACGGTGACAATGCAATTTTCCCCGACTGACAACACCGGACTGCGATCGCCAAAATTCTTCCTGAGCTTCGGGTTCAGAGGGCATTCGGATAGCTTGTTCAGCTTGCCACACTTGATAGGTCGCTTTGGATGCCACTAATTCAATAGCGTAATCGGCTTCTAATAAGTATTTAATGGTGCGAACAGCATAGATCAAGCCAGAAGCTCCACTGACTCCCAAAATTAACGGTTTGGTCATGATTATCTTAATATTTAGCCAGGGTTTACACTGTTCTACAGAAGCAGAATTTAGATCAAAAAACTTAAATCAATCCTTCCAATTCCAAATCCTCAATCATTTGTAATCCCCTCGGATCACCTAACCGCAATAGGGAAGCCTTCGCATCTTCTTTGACCCCAAAATCCTCATCCTCTACCAACGCCTCTAATAAAGCATCGATCGCCGTTGCATAGACGACATTAGACGGTAATTCTCGGCAGAGTTGACCAATTGCCCAGGCACAGTTACTCCGCACAGCAGACACTTTATCCCGACGTAGAGCCTCAATAATGGGCGGAATGGTTGAAATGACATCTTCGTAGGCCAAACTGGCAATCGAGGGTAAACTACTCGCTGCCCACAGACGCACCGCAGAAATATCTGTTTTTAAGGCATGAATCAAGGGTTGTAAGGCTCGGCGATCGCGGCAATTCCCCAGGGCCCAAACCACACCTTTGCGGACATAGCCATTCCAATCTGTTGCTAAAAGGTGAATCAAAGGCTCCACCGCATCCACATGGGTATTTCTGCCCAGAGCATAGGCTGTACTGACTCGCACTAGAGGGCAAATATCTCCCAATAGTTGAATCAGAATAGGAATTGATCGCTCATCCTGTAATTCACAAAAAGCTCGTGCAGCCAGCATCCGTTGAGACGCATCCGGATCAGCCAGAAGCGACAACATTATTTCTGGATCAGGGGGAGGAGAGGCCGCCAGGTTATCAGCATCAAGCTGGTCTAACGGGTCATCGAAGTGATCCTCAAGGAGGCTTAGGTCATCATGGTTACGCATACAGCTTTATATTGTCTCATGAAATTACCGAGACAGAACGAATTAGCTTAAGGGTCTGCTCCCAAAGGATAACCGCATAATTGCCCGTCCCAGACCAGCTATCGCCTTTGGCCCCTAGCGAGTGATTCAGTTGAGATTGGTCTTTCTCCGGCTAAACTCGCTAATATAGAGGGATACCCTTGTTAAAATAAGATCTTGTCCATTCCTCGACACTAGGATTTAGGAGATATAAATAGTATGACCCAAGCAACAGAAACCAAACGTCAAGGAATCCAACTGAGTGAAACTGCCCTGAGACACGTCCTGATGTTACGAGAACAACAGGGTCAAGACCTTTGTTTGCGGGTGGGAGTGCGTCAAGGTGGTTGTTCCGGTATGTCCTACTTGATGGATTTTGAAGACCCTAGCAAGACCACGGAACATGATGAAGTCTTTGAATATGATGGGTTTAAGATTGTTTGCGATCGCAAAAGTTTACTTTATCTCTACGGTCTGATGCTGGACTATAGCAACGCCATGATCGGCGGTGGTTTTCAGTTCACCAATCCCAATGCCAATCAAACCTGTGGCTGTGGGAAGTCCTTTGGGGTTTAAGGATGCTTCGTGATCCAGTATGGTAGATAGGGGACAGTCCATCACGTCCTCTTTTTTCTGCTTATTTTTCCCTATTGAACCTGACTCGTTACCTATGACTGAAACCGTTGAATTAGTAGTACAAGACTTTGAGAAAGGGCTAGAACGTTACAAAGCCGGAGAAGATCCGCTCACCCTCATTCCTGTTTTTAAAGATATTTGCGATCGCGCCCCTCGCAATGCCACCGTGTGGGCCTGTTTAGCCTGGCTATATCTCCTCGCCGACAAACCCCAGGCAGCCCTAAAAGCGGCTCAAAAAAGCGTTAAGATCGATGCCAAACATCCCCAAGCCCAGGTAAATTTAGTTCTGGCAATGTTAGAAAATAATCGTCCTGGTGTGCGTCCCCATGTGGAACTCGCCGGTCAAATTATGTCCTTAGATAAGGAAATCTATCAAACCGTGGCCGACAACATTGAAGATGGTCTAGAACGAAAACCAGACTGGAAAAATTTGCAACGGGTAAAAGCTTGGCTATTAACCTAAATCTTGGGATTAAACATCAGCCTAACCTGTTTTAATTAATTTTCTATAGAGGCAACATGACCACGACTATTCTACTGATTGAAGATGATCCTTTAGTCAGAAAAAATCTCCAGGACATTCTAGAGTTGGAAAGTTTTCAGATCTTAGAGGCAAGTAACGGCAAAGAGGGCCTATTAATGGCCCAAACCCATCTTCCAGATCTGATTCTCTGTGATGTCATGATGCCGGAAATGGATGGTTATACAGTTCTACAACACCTCCGACAAAATCCCAATACTAAAAATATTCCCTTAATTTTCCTGACGGCCAAATCAGAGATAGAGTCATTAAGAACGGGTATGGATTTAGGGGCCGATGATTATCTAATCAAGCCCTACAGTATCAAGGCTCTGTTACTCTCAATTCGTCTGCGTTTAGATAAAAAGGCCAGCTTACAAGAAGAAGCTCAACAGGAATTAAGTGATTTTCGTTATCGTCTAACGCGATCGCTGCCCAAAAGACTCAATAATCTGATCTCTCCCTTACACAGTGCGGCCAATACTCTCAAACAGTTAAGTGATAACCTAACCGTTCAGGAGATTGAGGAAATCGCTGAGAAAATCGAAAATAATTCGGTCGAAATTCATCGCCTGTTTATTAATCTTTCTCTCTATTCCCAACTAGAGATGATTGCCAGCAATCCAAAGATGAGAGAAGCCTATCAAAGCAAGCGCAGTCAATGTTTTCCCAGTGCCGTCATTACTAAAGTTGCCCAGTTAAAAGCGCAACAATATCAACGCCTGCGGGATTTAAAACTGACCTTACAGGATACCAAGATTGCTTTATCTGAAAACAATTTCAAAAAAATCATAGAAGAATTAATTGATAACGCCTTCCGTTATTCTCTCCCTGGTGCAGCGGTGGAAGTTGTCAGTCAAATAGATGAGTCTCAGTATCGTTTATTCATTATCGATGCAGGTCAGGGCATGGAGTCAGAGTTGTATGAAAATTTGATGGGAAATCCTAAAAGTTCCCTCAGTGATCCGAAAGGTCACTTAGAAGGTTTCGGTCTGGTTATTGCTAAATATTTAGTAGAATTAAATGGGGGACAACTACACATTGAAAGTATTCCCCACAAGCAGACTATTGTTCATTTAACATTTTCCTTGACGAGCTAAATTTATGGCACTTTCCCCCACGCTATTAGTTGGACTTAAAGCCGATGATTTCCGTCATCCCCTCGATCTAGTCGCCACCAATTCTCTCAAGCAGTTACCCGGATTTGATTTAGCTATTCGTGGTTTATTAGGCTCCGTTGCCGAACAGTTTTTTGCCCTCAATAATTTAGCAGCCAGTGTGCGGGTTAGCTCAAAACAATTACCCCATCTGCATGAATTGTTATTAGAAGCCTGTCGGGTTTTAGATTTAGATCCCCCTCAACTCTATGTGCAACAAAATCCGATTCCCAATGCCTATACCTTTGCGATGCGGGGCAAACAGCCATTTATGGTACTGCATACGTCCTTAATTGAAATGCTCACGCCGGTTGAAATTCAAGCGGTTATGGCCCACGAATTGGGACACCTCAAATGTGAACATGGGGTTTATTTAACCCTAGCGAATCTGATTGCCCTGGCATCGGAACAATTGCCGATCTGGGGAACAATGATTGCCCAATCGCTACAATCTCAAATTTTGGAATGGGTACGGTGTGCTGAATTTAGTTGCGATCGCGCCGCTTTATTAGCGGTTCAAGATCCCAGAATTGTCATGTCTGTGCTGATGAAATTGGCCGGTGGTTCCCCCAGTTTAGCTCCACTGTTGAATTTGGATGCCTTTATTGAACAGGCCAGGGAATATCAAGCGATCGGTGAAACGGAATTAGGAACTATGCTAAAATCCATGCAGACCGAGGCCTTAACCCATCCGGTTCCGGTGCTTCGTGCCAAGGAAATTGATCGTTGGGCCAGTTCCCAAAATTATCAAGACTTGTTACAAGGCCCCCGTAGCCTCTATAATCAAAAAGACAAAACCCAGGGCGGCTGGCGAAATTGGTAGACGCACCACACTCAAAATGTGGCGAGGTAACCCCTCATGAGAGTTCGATTCTCTCGCTGCCCATAGTCTGAATCAAGCAATAACCTACTTAACTCTCACTGTCTTTTTGAGCTTTAATTTCCATGACCTCAGCAAAAATCGGTATTATCGGCGGTAGTGGGCTTTATAAAATGGAGGCCCTCAAAGATATTCAGGAAGTGGCCCTCGAAACGCCCTTTGGCAAACCGTCTGATGCCCTCATGGTGGGACAATTATCGGGTGTATCGGTCGCTTTTTTAGCGCGTCATGGTCGTAATCACCACCTCACCCCCACCGAAATTCCCTTTCGAGCCAATATCCATGCCATGAAGCAATTGGGAGTGGAGTATATTATCTCCGCTTCGGCAGTTGGCTCTCTGCAAGCAGAGGTTAAACCCTTAGATCTGTTAGTTCCCGATCAATTTATTGATCGTACCCGCAATCGCATTTCTACCTTTTTTGGTGAAGGAATTGTGGCCCATATTGGTTTTGGCCATCCAATTTGCCCTGCATTAGCCCAGGTCTTACAGGAAGCCATTACTAGTTTAAATTTGCCGGAGATTACCCTGCATACCAAAGGCACTTATGTTTGTATGGAAGGGCCAGCCTTTTCAACCTTGGCGGAATCTAATCTTTATCGGAGTTGGGGCGGTACGGTAATCGGCATGACTAATTTACCAGAGGCTAAGTTAGCGAGAGAAGCGGAAATTGCCTATGCAACCCTAGCCTTAGTCACCGATTATGATTGCTGGCATCCAGAGCATGACCATGTAACCGTCGAGATGATTTTAGATAATTTACATCGCAATGCGATCAATGCCCAGCAGGTGATTCAAGAAACCGTTCGTCGGCTGACCGAAAATCCGCCAGTTTCTAAGGCCCATAATGCCTTGAAGTACGCGATTCTCACTCCCCTGGCTCATGCGCCGGCGGCAACGAAGGAAAAACTAGGTTTATTCTTGCAAAAATATCTTTAAATCTTGTTAAATCTTTAATTTTTTGTCTCCTACTGCCAAAGGTATTTTGACGATGATCGCGGTGGTGATAGCGATCATTTTACGTCTGAGCTTAATTAGTCATGAAAGTAGCGACTATGCCTATTTTCTCGAACCTTGGTATGATTATATTCAAGCTCATGGCGGTTTTTGGGCATTAAAAGATAATTTTAGTAATTACACGCCTCCCTACCTTTATCTACTGGTACTGGTTGCTACTTTTTTGGCTGATTTATCAAAAGTTATTGCCATTAAATTAATCAACTTTCCCTTTGAAATTATTTGTGGATTTTTCACCTATCAATTAATTAAACTCCGTTATCCCCAGGGATCTTTACCCCTATTGGCCTTTTTAACCCTTCTTTTTGCACCAACCCTCCTTTTAAATGGCTCTTTTTGGGGACAGTGTGACATTATCTACACCACGGGATTAGTGGCCTGTCTTTATTATTTATGTAAAAAACAGGAAAATCTGGCCCTAATTGCCTTTAGTTTGGCTCTTTCCTTTAAACAGCAGGCTCTCTTTTTTCTCCCAGTTTTGATTATCTTAGGGCTTAAAAAATATATTTCTCCTCAATCCTTTCTCTGGATTCCCACTATTTACGCGATCGCCATTCTGCCTAGTTGGATGGCGGGCAGATCAATCCAAGATTTACTCTTTATTTATCTTCAGCAAGCGAATACCTTTCCATTTCTTACGCTCAATGCCCCCAATCCTTATCTATGGGTTTCCAATCGCTATTTTGATAGTCTCGCACCTTTAGGGGTTCTTTTGACAATTCTGATTCTCACCAGTTTTATCCTGATCATTAATAGAATTAAATTTCAAGTGACAGCCGCTATTATTGTCCAAATTGCAGTCATTTTTGTGTTAATCGTGCCTTATTGCTTACCGAAAATGCACGAACGCTACTTTTTCGCAGCCGATATTTTATCGATTATTTATGGCTTTTATTTCCCCCATTATTTCTTTGTACCCATGACGATTACCTTTGTCTCGGCGATGAGTTATTTTCCGTTTCTGGTAGGCCCTGTTATTTTACCAATGGGCATTTTACCCATTTTACTAGCCGGAATAATCATTGCCCTCTTTTTTCATTTAAAGGTCAGTCTGGATGCTAGTCGAAATGGCAATCCGATTTGAGTTAAGTTAAGTAAAACAAAATTAACCTAAGCGATCGCGGTAATCCTGATAATCAAACTCTCGCCATAGTTCAAAGCTGCCGTCTTTTTTAAGTATGCCAATGGCCGGATGGGGAACGCCATTAAACATGGTTGTTTTAACCAAAGTATAGTGCATCATATCTTCAAAAATGAGGCGATCGCCGACTTGTAGAGGCTGATCAAAGCTGTAATCCCCCATAAAATCCCCTGCCAAACAACTAGATCCCCCCATACGATAAACGGTTTCTCCGGATTTGGGTTCGTGGGCGTATCTAATGGCGGGCCGGTAGGGCATTTCTAAACAGTCCGGCATATGGGCAGTAAAGGAAACATCTAGCATGGCATGGGTAAATTCTGCTGTCGGAATGATGTCTCTGACTTGACTTAATAAAAAGCCAGTTTCCCAAACGATCGCCGATCCAGGTTCTAAAATTAGTGATAAATGGGGATAACGTTGATGGAAATGATTAAGAACCGTAATGGCATGATCCAGATCGTAATCCTGACGGGTCATTAAATGACCACCTCCTAAATTTAACCAACTAATTTGGCATAACCAATGACCAAAATATTGTTCAATATAACCTAAGGTTTTTTCTAACGCATAGGAATCACTTTCACACAGATTATGGGACAGAAAACCGGTAATTCCAGCCGGTAAGCGATCGCCTAATTGTTCAGGAGAAATCCCCAGACGGGAACCAGGAACACAGGGATTGTATAAAGCCGTAGTCACCGGAGAATATTGGGGATTAATGCGTAAACCAATGCCTGGAACTTGGGGTGAATTTTGCACTAATGAGCGAAAGTTTTCCCATTGGCTGAGGGAATTAAAAACCAGATGAGTCGCCAAGGGTAAAATAGCCGGTAAATCTTCTTCTCGATAGGCTGGGGCATAAACGTGAACTTCCTTACCAAATTCTGCGGCGGCTAACTGAGCTTCCCACAAAGAACTAGCTGAGGCTCCCGCTAATACTTGACGAATCCAAGGAAAACTCGGAAAGAGAGCAAACCCTTTGAGAGCCAACATTACTTTCACGGGTGCTTGCTGTTGTACTCTCGCAAAAATAGCTAAGTTTTTTTCTAGGCGAGCTTCTTCTAAAACAAAACAGGGAGAAGGGATATGGGAAGGAAGATGGGTGATCATGGAAAGTTCAATATCTGGGAACGTTCACTCATTTTAAGATTTATCGGTCAGAATAGGAGAATATTGTTAGCTAAACGACTTTTCAAAATAAAAATCTTAACTTACAATGCTAAGAAATAGACTATACAGCACTTATCGGGATCTCGACGTACAGTTTTTTTTCCTACAAGGCTTGCTGAGTAAGGATTTTAGCTTTTTGTCTGTATGGTGTAATTAAGCAAAGTGCTGTATCATTTTGACTAACATAATCAAACAAACTTTTCACTGGCTTTAAAGATTAAACAATACTCAGTAAGGGGAAAAATGTATCAGGTTACTGTTGATTATGCCAAAAGCCATTTAGATGAACTTTGCGATCATGCCATTAGGGAACCCAAGGGGATAGGCATTACCAGAGGTGATCAAAAATATATTTTGGTCAATCAGGAAGAATGGGAATCACTCATGGAAACAGCCGAATGGATGCAAGACTCTAACATTTTGTCCGATGTTGCTGCGGCTCGTCAAGATTATCAAGGCAAGGAAGCTTTGACAATGGAACAGGTTTTTGGCATTCCAGTTGATTAACAATGGCCAATTATCAGTTGTTATTTTCAAGACAGGCACAAAAAGATATTGCTGAACTCTCTCCAAAGCAAAAAACAAAACTTCAGAAAATATTAATTGAAATATTAGCCGAAAATCCCTATCAAGGCAAAATTCTTAAAGGAAGTTTAGTCGGACTACGTTCCTATCGTTTAAACCTTAAGGATAGAATCTTGTATGAAATTTATGAATCGGAAAAAACGATTCTCATTATTCGTGCAAAGTCCCACTACGGAGATTAATACTATTTTAGATTGATCAATTGATGATTATTTTAATTCAGGTTGTATTCAGGTTTATTTGGTATGGAAAATCTCACTTTACAACTTCAGGGAATGCGCTGTGCCGCCTGTGCCACAACCGTCGAAAGAGTCGTTAAAAGAGTGGTGGGTGTTTCATCTTGTCAGGTTAATTTTGCCCTCGAACAGGCCACCGTTGATTATGATCCTCAAACAACTACCGCGATCGCCATTCAAACCGCGATCAATAAAGCTGGTTATCAGAGTTGGCCTCTAGAGGTTAATCATGAGCAAGAGGAGAAAATCAACCAGAAAAAAGTATTAAAAACTCTGTATGCTCAGTTATTACTTGGTGGAATTGTCAGTTTTTTCCTATTACTCGGTTCGCTCCCAATGATGACCGGTTGGGGCATGAATGTGATCCCGACTTTTTTCCAGAATCCTTGGTTTCAATTACTCTTAGCAACCCCTGTACAGTTTTGGTGTGGAAAAGGTTTTTATCAAGGAGCGATTAAATCCTTAAAAACCCGTTCAGCGACAATGGATACCCTGGTTGTCTTGGGGACGAGTGCTGCCTATTTTTATTCCTTATTTACCCTGCTTTTTCCGCAGTTTTTAATGGAGTCAGGCTTAAGCCATCATGTTTATTTTGAAGCCTCTGCCATTGTCATTACTTTGATTTTATTAGGACGATTTTTTGAGCAGCGAGCTAGACGAGAAACTTCAGATGCTATTCATCAATTAATGGGTTTACAGGTAAAAACGGCTCAACTTTTTCGCGCTGGAGAAGTTGTTACCGTTCCCGTTGAGACGGTTCAAGTGGGGGATCTGATTCTCGTTCACCCAGGCGAGAAAATTCCTGTGGATGGTGAAATTACAGACGGTACTTCGACCATTGATGAAGCGATGGTGACAGGGGAAAGCTTGCCGATTAAAAAAAGTATTGGCGATGAAGTGATTGGCGCAACCATTAATAAAAATGGTAGTTTAAAAATTCGTGCGACTCGTGTTGGCAAAGATACGGTTCTTGCCCAAATTGTTAAACTGGTTCAGCAAGCCCAAGCTTCCAAAGCTCCGATTCAAAAGTTAGCCGATCAAGTGACTGAGTGGTTTGTTCCCGTCGTGCTTTTGATTGCTTTATTAACCTTTATTCTCTGGTTCTTTTTAGGTCATAATTTAACTTTTGCCATTTCCACCATGGTCGCAGTGTTAATTATTGCCTGTCCCTGTGCCTTGGGATTAGCTACCTCCACCTCGGTGATGGTTGGAACGGGAAAAGGAGCCGAATTGGGGATCTTAATTCGAGATGCCCAAAGTTTAGAATTGTCTCAAAAATTACACACTATTGTTTTAGATAAAACGGGAACATTAACTCAAGGAAAGCCAACGGTGACGGATTTTATCAGTCTCAAGGAAAATACTTCTATGACGGAACTGGAGCTAATTCAAGGGGCTGCTTCGATCGAAAAATATTCAGAACATCCTTTAGCAGAAGCGATTGTTAATTATGCCCGATCGCAACAAGTGACGTTGTTAAATGTTCAGAATTTTACGGCGATCGCCGGTTGTGGGGTACAGGGTCAGGTGGGGGAAAACTGGATTCAATTGGGGACAGAACGCTGGTTTCGGGAATTGGGGATGATTACCGATGATTTAAAAGAGGCTGAAACCCGTTGGGAAAAAGAGCAAAAAACCGTGGTTTGGCTGGCTATTAATCAACAACTCCGGGCAATTTTCGGCATTGCTGATGCCCTGAAACCTTCTTCCCAGCAAGTGGTCGCCACCTTAAAGAAAATGGGTTTAGAAGTAGTGATGTTGACAGGAGATAATCAGGCTACGGCCCAGGCGATCGCTGATCAAGTGGGGATTTATCACCTAATTGCCGAAGTGCGTCCCGATGATAAAGCTAACCAGATCAAAAAATTACAACAGTCTGGCAAAATTGTGGCCATGGTAGGAGATGGTATTAATGATGCGCCGGCCCTCGCTCAGGCCGATGTGGGAATTTCCCTTGGTACTGGAACGGATGTGGCGATCGCAGCCAGTGATATTACCCTCATCTCAGGGGATCTCCAGGGCATTGTTACGGCGATTCAACTCAGTCGGGCTACTATGGCCAATATCCAACAAAACCTCTTTTTTGCCTTTATTTATAATGTGATTGGCATTCCCCTAGCTGCGGGTTTATTCTATCCCTGGTTGGGTTGGTTACTGAATCCCATTATTGCCGGAGCCGCAATGGCATTTAGTTCAGTTTCTGTGGTGACAAATGCCCTCCGTTTGCGTCAATTCCACCCCAAATATTTATCCAAATAAATGAGAAAATTTGTAAGCGTTCAGGGGGGTAGCACATTTACCAAAATACTTAAAACCCTTGTATAGCAAGGGATAGATGAGATTCATGCGATGGGATGATTTCGCTTAAGCGGTCTAAAAGGCGATCCACAAC
>JAYKJI010000120.1:0-14124 GCA_035285405.1 Snowella sp.
AGTTGTGGATCGCCTTTTAGACCGCTTAAGCGAAATCATCCCATCGCATGAATCTCATCTATCCCTTGCTATACAAGGGTTTTAAGTATTTTGGTAAATGTGCTACCCCCCTGAACGCTTACAAAAATTATCCTTTGGGCGAATTAAATAACCACAACTATGTTCCCCACTATTCAGCCAATGAATCCGTTCAATGATGCAATCGGATAGAACTGCGCTAAACATTTCTAGCTCATGGCCACAGACCGTTGGATAGGATTCAGCGACTTCAGCAATGGCACAGTGGTGTTCGGCCAAAATAAATTGATTGGGAGTTTCGGGCAAATGTAATTCAGCCATGTAACCCTCTTCTCTACGGAGAGAGACTAACTGTTTTACTCGCATCTCTAACGATCCTGCCCCAATGCGCTGACTATATTCCTCCGCTTTCCTTTCCCACTGTCTTTTCAGGACTTCTCCGACCTGTTGTTCACCCACCGTCTCCGTTAACGTATCCAAAAAGGAAACTGCAAATTCTCCATAACGACTGGGAAAGCGATCGCGCCCTTGCTTACTGAGGTGATAGTAGTGCTGAGGCCGTCCCATGCCCACCTGTACCGATTGATGAAGAATGAGATCCTCTGCTTCTAGATCCTTAAGATGCCGTCGGATGGCTTGCGGACTAATTTCTAAAAAATCGGCTAACTCCTGGGCCGTTGCTTGACCCTGTTTCAGCAGATAATTGAGAATATCCTCTTTAGTGGAGAGCTGTGGTGTAATAGTCATAGCAAGCGATCGCCCAAAAAATCCAAAAAATCTCGATGAAGTCCAGCCGTCCAAGCAGTGGCCAGAAACCGTAGGGTTTCCTTCTTAACCGATCAGACTAAATCTATCTTAACGACTTTGACAACTTGTGTGTTGTTAATCTATGATGGAGAAGAGTTAAGCAACTGTTTTGTTGTTTAAGTATCCAGTCCTTGAGAACACCTTTTTCCGTCCTCTCACGCTTCTATCTCCTCGGCGATGAAGTTCTGAGATTTTATCCCCCACCAGAGAACCCTAAATCCGATGAGTGCGACTACCGTTAAAACCCTCGTCAACCAACCCTACAAATATGGTTTTGTTACTGACATTGAAACAGATACCATTGCACGAGGGCTAAGTGAGGATGTCATTCGGCTAATTTCAGCCAAGAAAAACGAACCCGAATTCATGCTAGAGTTTCGCCTCAAAGCCTATCGCCACTGGTTGACAATGACGGAACCTACCTGGCCCCACGTTTCCTATCCGGCGATCGATTACCAAGATATTATCTACTACTCTGCACCCAAACAGAAAACCGAAAAATTAAATAGTCTAGATGAAGTGGATCCAGCCATCCTAGAAACCTTTGAAAAATTAGGAATTCCCCTCTCTGAGCAAAAACGCCTCAGTAATGTCGCCGTAGATGCTATTTTTGACAGTGTTTCCATTGGCACTACCTTTAAGGAAAAATTAGCAGAACATGGTGTCATTTTTTGCTCTATTTCCGAAGCTTTACAGGAGCATCCCGAATTAGTTAAACAATATTTAGGCTCCGTTGTTCCCGTCGGAGATAATTTTTTTGCCGCCCTGAATGCCGCCGTCTTTAGTGATGGCTCTTTTGTCTTTATTCCCAAAGGCGTAAAATGCCCAATGGATTTATCTACCTATTTTCGCATTAATAATGGTGATACAGGACAGTTTGAACGAACATTAATTATTGCTGAAGACGGAGCCTCCGTCAGCTATTTAGAGGGCTGTCATCCTGCAGGAGAACAAGTGCTTACCCCCCAAGGCTGGAGCAATATTGAAAGCCTCAAAGCTGGCGATAAAGTTTATGATCACAATGGTCAACTGCAAAAAGTTCGAGCCGCAATGGTACGTCATCATCGAGGGGAGATGATTACCATCCGTCCAGTCTCTCGATACAACGAATTTCGTCTAACACCTGAACATCCAGTTTATGCGATTAAACGGGAAAATGTGACGGTTAAACGGAATATCAGAAAAGAGGGCTGGTTGCCTGAAGTTAATACTAAAAAATTATTAAAAACTGAACCTGAGTGGGTTAAGGCAGGAGAACTCCAAAAAGGAGACTTTATCTTAGTCCCAAAATTAACTCGCGCTGATTCATCGGCTTTTAGCGATGCCGAATTGGAACTACTTGGTTATTATCTGGCAGAAGGCAGTACCTACTTTAACCAAGCAAACCGGCAATACACAAATCAATTGTCTTTCGGTTTACATGAAAAAGAATTGGTGAATCGTGCTCATCAATTGGTGACAGAAATTACAGGCCGTCCTGCCTATGTCACAGAACAACCAGACCGCAATGGTGCAGGCATTAGTTTTTATTCCCAGCAATACTCTGAATGGTTTACTGAACACTGTGGTAAGGGAGCAACAACAAAGCAACTCAGTCCCGCTTTAATGGAACTTTCTCCTCAGCAAACGAAAGTCTTCTTAGATGCTTATTTAGCTGGGGATGGTAATGTTCACCAACGTGATAATTCTTGTTTGGTTCGTTATTGTACAGCTTCAGAAACCCTCGCTCAACAGGTTCAAATGCTGCTCAATAAATTGAATATTTACGCTTGGATTCAGACTCGACCAGGGGGTGAAGTTCAATTTTCTAAACAATCAGAGCGAATGATTAACCGTCAACCTCTTTATCACGTGGGTTATACCGACCAGAAAAAATGGGATATGGTACGAGAAACAGATACGCACTTTATTATTCCGATTCGTGAGGTTAATCGTGAAGACTATGATGATTTAGTCTTTAACATTGATGTTGATCAAACCCATAGTTATCTGGTTCGAGGCTTTGCTGTTCACAATTGTACTGCTCCAATGTATGATAGTAACCAACTTCACGCGGCTGTCGTTGAATTAGTGGCACTAGATAATGCTGAGATTAAATATTCAACGGTGCAAAATTGGTATGCAGGGGATGTTAATGGTAAAGGTGGAATTTACAACTTCGTGACCAAGCGAGGACTGTGTAAAGGCGTGAATTCTAAGATTTCCTGGACACAGGTAGAAACGGGTTCTGCAATTACCTGGAAATATCCTAGTTGTGTTTTAGTAGGCGATCATTCCGTAGGAGAATTTTATTCCATTGCCTTAACGAATAACTATCAGCAGGCTGATACAGGAACGAAAATGATCCATATTGGTAAAAATACTCGTAGCACGATTATTTCTAAGGGCATTTCTGCGGGTCATTCTCAAAATAGTTATCGAGGTTTGGTAAAAATGGGGCCAAAGTCCCAGGGTTCCCGCAACTATTCCCAGTGTGATTCTATGCTGATTGGGGATAATGCCGAAGCCAATACTTTTCCCTATATTCAGGTAGATAATAATACGGCAAAAGTCGAACATGAGGCCTCTACCTCTAAAATTGGGGAAGATCAGCTTTTCTACTTTGCCCAACGAGGTATTTCTGAGGAAAATGCGGTTTCCTTACTGGTCAGTGGTTTCTGTAAGGATGTACTGAATGAATTACCTTTAGAGTTTGCGGCAGAAGCTGATAAGTTACTGAGTCTCAAACTAGAAGGTACGGTGGGCTAAATTTTAGTGAATTAAACTCATCGGCTTCTCTCTCCCCCCGAAGATAGAATCCCTCCTAGTCTCCCTTTTAAAAGCTGTCCATTACGCAGAAGTCTCTGAAATAATTGCTGAGTCTCGATCCCCCCAACCCCCCTTAAAAAGGGGGGCAATGCCCAAAAGACTTACTGTGCATGGCTTTAAATTTTTAGATTGGGAAATTTGCGTAGAGAACAGCTTTCAAAAAGGGGAAATGAGTAAGTTGAAGGTTTAAATCTCTTTTGTCAACTATCAACTATCCATTATCAACTATCCATTATCAAAGATTCCATGACGCACACTATCCTCTCTGTTAAAAATCTCACTGCTACTGTCGATGGCAACCCTATTCTTAAAGGGCTTAATTTAGAAGTTAAAGCAGGAGAAGTTCATGCCATTATGGGCCGCAATGGTTCTGGGAAAAGTACGTTTTCTAAGGTTTTAACGGGGCATCCTGATTATGAAGTAACGGGCGGAGAAATTCTCTATAAAGGCGAAAATTTATTAGAGAAGGAGCCGGAAGCCAGAGCTTTAGCGGGAATTTTTCTTGCCTTTCAGTATCCTCTTGAAATTCCTGGGGTTAGCAATCTTGATTTTTTGCGCATTGCCTATAATGCTAAACAGAAACATTTAGGACTCGAAGAAATTGATGCCTTTGACTTTGAAGATTTGGTTAATGAAAAGCTGGATATTGTGCAGATGAATCCTAGTTTTCTTGATCGCAGTTTAAATGAAGGCTTTTCGGGCGGAGAAAAGAAACGGAATGAAATCCTACAAATGGCTATTTTAGAGCCAACGTTATCTATCTTAGATGAAATTGATTCAGGCTTAGATATTGATGCTTTGCGAATCGTGTCAGGGGGAGTTAATCAACTCAAAACGCCTGACAATGCCACGATTGTCATCACCCACTACCAACGCCTATTGGACTATATTGAACCGGATTATGTTCATGTTATGTACAATGGCAAAATTGTCATGAGTGGCGGTAAAGAATTGGCCTTTGAACTAGAAGCCAAGGGCTATGATTTTCTAGATGAAGCAGCACTTATCCCTGCTTAAATCCTTCAGCCTTTTTGGTCAACCAGTTTAAAGCTTTAGTTTAAATTTTTCAGTTTAAGTCTTGATTGTATCGCTATTTTTAGAATGAGGGGAAACAATGAACAGTGTGGTGATGTTAAAAAATGATACCGATGGGTCAACGAAGGATACCTATCTACAAAGCCTATTGCATCAAGGCGATCGCCGACAAACAGTAGCAGAAAATGACTTTCTGGTAAAACTACGACAACAGGGCAGCAATCAAGTCAAGCAATCTCGCCTTCCCCATAAACGGGATGAGGAATGGTTGTTTACGGATTTATCGGATCTGGTTAAAGTGGATTTTCAGCCAGCCCAGCCAATGACGTTAAATCGCGAGGTTTTAAGCCAATTTATTTTGGAAGAAGCGACTCAAACCCGCTTAGTGTTTGTTAATGGTATTTATACCCCTGAACTTTCCGATCTGAGTGCTTTACCCCAGGGAGTCTTAGTGGGCAATCTAGGAAATTTATCCACAGAAAAAAAAGATAAACTTCAACATTATTTAGGACAACAGGAGGGGAGCGATGAAGTTTTTACTTCCCTTAATACCAGTAGCCTTGAGGATGTGGCGATCGTTTGGGTTGAAGCAAATACCGTAGTAACAACTCCCATTCATTTGCTTTTTCTGTCGGTGGTTTCTCCCCATCCTTCCCTAATTCAGCCGCGCATTTTAGTCATTACAGAACCTCATTCTGTCTTAAGCCTGGCAGAATCCTATGGCACTGTCACCGATACTTGCTCCGATCGCCCTCAACATCGTCCCTATTTTACCAATACCGTTACGGAAATTTTTCTGGGTCAAAATAGTCGCCTAACCCATATTCGCAATCAACGGGAATCCGCCGATAGTTTTCATATTGCCAAAACAGCGATCGCTCAGGAACGAGATAGTGCTTATCGCTTATTTGAGATTAATCTGGGGGCAAAACTATATCGGCATCATCTCAATGTTGTTCAACAAGGCGAACAAACTCAAACCGATCTTTTTGGCTTAACAATTATTGCCGGACGACAGGTTTCTGATACCCATAGTCTGATTCAATTACGCCATCCGCATGGTGTCACTAATCAATTGCATAAATGTATTGTTGATGACTACGCCCACGCTGTTTTTAGTGGTAAAATTTTTGTCCCTAAAGCGGCTCAAATGACCAATGCTAACCAATTAAATCGCAATCTGGTTTTATCACCTAAAGGACGAGTCAATACAAAGCCCGAACTGCAAATTACGGCTGATAACGTTAAATGTTCTCACGGCGCAACCGTTAGTCAACTAGAAGCGGATGAAATCTTTTATCTCCGTAGTCGGGGCTTAAATGATTATGATGCCCGTCATTTGTTGATTGATGCCTTTGCTGGCGAGATTCTTGATCAAATTCCTTTACCTTCCTTACAACATCGTCTAGGACAATGTATTGCTTGTCGCACTATTTAGACAACTCTTTTGTGCCTCCTTAATATTGCTACAATAACTATATTTCTATCCCGTTTTTATTTCTGTTAATCACCTGAGCCATGACTGTCCTCCAAGAAAAAGCCCTAGCCACCAGAGTCCGTAGCGATTTTCCGATTCTGAATCAGGAAGTCAATGGCCACCCCTTAGTTTATCTAGATAATGCAGCGACTTCCCAAAAGCCTTTGGCCGTATTGAACTGTTTACGTCACTATTACGAACACGATAATGCCAATGTCCATCGGGGAGCGCATACTCTGAGCGTCAGGGCAACCGAGGCCTATGAGGCAGTTCGAGATAAGGTGGCGCAATTTATTCATGCCCAATCTCGTCAGGAAATTGTCTATACTCGCAATGCCACGGAAGCGATCAATTTAGTGGCCTATAGTTGGGGCTTAAATACCCTAAAACCAGGGGATGAAATTATTACCTCGGTGATGGAACACCATAGTAACTTAGTGCCTTGGCAAATGGTGGCGCGAAAAACTGGAGCCGTAATTAAATTTGTAGGGTTAACGGATAATGAAGAATTTGATTTACAACAATTTCAAGGTTTGTTGTCAGAAAAAACCAAATTAGTGACCATTGTTCATATCTCTAATACCTTAGGTTGTATTAATCCTGTCCAGGAGATTACCCATCTAGCCCATCAGGTCGGAGCCAAAGTATTAATTGATGCCTGTCAGAGTCTGCCCCATTGTCCTATGGATGTACAGGCAATAAACTGTGATTGGCTAGTGGCCAGTGGCCATAAAATGTGTGCTCCGACGGGAATTGGTTTTCTTTATGGGAAAGAGGCGATTTTAGAAGCAATACCGCCTTTTTTTGGTGGTGGCGAAATGATTAGTGAGGTGTTTTTTGATCATTTTACCTGTGGGGAGTTACCCCATAAATTTGAAGCCGGAACCCCAGCCATTGGCGAGGCGATCGCCTTAGGGGCAGCGATTGATTATTTAACGGCTTTAGGGATGGACAAAATCCATGATTACGAGGAAGAGTTAACAGCTTATTTATTTAAGAAATTGGGTCAAATTCCCAATTTGAGAATCTACGGCCCCCAGCCCAATTATAAGGGGCAAGGTCGGGCAGCCTTAGCATCTTTTAATGTGGAAGGTATTCATGCTAGTGATCTAGCAACGCTATTGGATCAAGATGGTATTGCCATTCGTTCCGGCCATCATTGCACCCAACCCTTACACCGTTTATTTGGCGCATCGGGCAGTGCCAGGGCAAGTTTATATTTTTACAATACCCAGGCAGAAATTGATCGGTTTATTCAGTCTTTAACCCAAACCATTGATTTTTTCCTCCGTCTTGAAGACTAGACTTCCTATCAAACAGCTACTTTTTTATGACCAGTGCGATCGCGCCACCAAGCAAGGGAAGTACTAGCAATAAAAATGCTGGAATAGGCTCCAGAGGCAAAACCGACAATTAAAGCGAGGGCAAAAAATTTCAGAGTCTCTCCCCCAAACAGAAAGATAGAAACGAGAGGCAATAAGGCTGTCAAAGTGGTATTAATGGAACGACCCAAAGTTTGATCCACTGAACTTTCCACTATTTCATCAATCTCCCAATCAGGATGTTTCTCGATCGTTTCTCGAATCCGATCATAGATAACCACCGTATCATTGACGGAAAAACCAATAATGGTCAGTAGGGCGACTAAAAAGAGACTATCCACTTCCACACCGGCCACTAATCCTAAAAAGGCAAACACCCCTACTGTGATGAAAACGTCATGGAAGAGAGCCACGATCGCCCAAAAAGCATAGTCCAATTGGAAACGAAAGCTGAGATAGACCGTAATCCCCACAAAGGAAAGAATAACGGCTAGTAAACCAGAAGTAAAAAGTTCTTTGCCGACGGTCGGGCCTACGGTGTCAATCTGAATGGTTTCTGGGTCAAATTTACCGATCTTTTCATTTAAAATCTTCTGAACCTGATTCCGTTCGGCTCCATCTAGGGTTTTACTGCGAATAGATAGGGTATAGTTTTCAATCACCTGAAGGTTGCTATTACCTAATCCTTCGCTATCTAAAGCATCCCTAACCTCAGCAATCTCAATGGGTTTAGGACAGTTTTTCTGGGTTGCGCATTCCAACTGTAATTGAATTCGCGTTCCCCCAATAAAATCTAATCCTGGTTTTAAGGGAGAACCGTAAACATTCCAGGAAACGATCATGGCGATAATGCCTAGCACGGTTAGGAGGGCTGAAAAACTCCACCAAAAACGCTCCCATTTAATAACATTTAATTTCATTGCAAATTCTTTCCTAACTTACATTATTTTCTAAATTTCTAGGATTTCTAGGATCTCTTAGGATTTGGCGATCGCCGGTGGATTAGGGCAAAACAGTTGAGGTTTTTGACGAACCCCTGGCACACCCAAAACGACCAATAACAAAAGAGTGCGACTACAGGTAAGGGCGGTAAACATACTAACCATCACACCGATCGCCAAGGTTAAAGCAAAACCTTTCACCAAACCTGATCCCAACCAGAACAAAGCACCGCAGGCAATTAGCGTAGTGACATTACTGTCCAAAATGCTGGAAAAAGCGCGATAAAACCCTGATTCCACCGAACGATAGAGGGTATTACCGGCCCGAATTTCTTCCCTAGTGCGCTCAAAGATTAAAACATTGGCATCTACCGCCATCCCAATACTGAGAATAAAGCCCGCAATCCCTGGCAAACTCAACGTCACTCCCACCAAAGCAAAGGCGGCCAAACTTAACAGTGTGTAAATTAAGAGGGAGACATCGGCGATTAAGCCAGGCAAACGGTAATAGATCCCCATAAAAATCAGAACGAGCATTAAACCGACGACCCCAGCCACAATACTGCGCCGAATACTATCCTGTCCAAGAGTTGCCCCCACGGTGCGATTTTCAACCACCTTGACGGGAAAGGGTAAGGAACCTCCCCGCAATTGCACCGCCAGATCATTGGCCGTTTCGATCGTAAAGTTACCTGTAATCACTGCTGCTCCCCCCGTAATCCCCGTATTAGCAAATTCCACTCCTACCGAGGGCGCACTAATTAAATTGTTATCGAGGAAAATGCCTAAACTGCGACCTGTTCCCGCTAGGTTTTTGGTTAATTCAGCAAACTTTTTACCGCCCTCCGCATTGAAACGAATCGCTACTTCCCAGGCATTACCCGCTTGGGTGGGAGCAGGACGAGCATCTTCTAAATTTTTGCCGGTTAATCCCACCGATTCAAACAAATTTAAGAGAGCTTGGTTGGATTTGTCTAAGCTTTTCCGTAATTCTTCATTTTTTTGGATGACCTCTGGGGAACTACCTTGTTTGCGCAAAAATTCTAATTGGGTGTCTAGTTGGCGTTTAATACTATATTCCGCTTGAAATTCCCCTTCTGTCCCTGGTTTCTGTTGACGAAATTCTAACTGGGCCGTCCCTCCTAAAATCCGCTCTGCCTGGGTGGGATCGGTGACACCCGGAAGCTGCACTAGAATCTTGTTTTGGCCAACGGTCTGCACTAAGGCCTCAGATACCCCTAGAGCATTGACCCGATTTTCAATAACCGTTTTCACTGCAATTAAATCGTCCGACTTAATGGCTCTGGATTCTTGCGGTTGTTGTACTTCCATTGTTAATTGGGCCCCACCCCGTAGGTCTAAACCCAATTGGAGCGGCAGACTGGCGAGTACCACACCGGAGGCGATCGCCAGTAAAATAATCAGGAAAATTAACCAACGCTGTTTTTGCATCGTCTAGAGGGAGTTCGGGCTGAACATCAAGGTTTATCAACCTCAGTTTACCGTTAAGGGTCGCTACTTGGGACTGGAAGACAGGTTGGCAAACATCTTAAATCGTTCCAAGGTGTAAAAAGCTTAGATAGAATTAAAATCGGAAAATGCGTTGTTGATCCAGTTTTGTAACTATCCCCTGTGCTATGCAATATCGACGTTTTGGACGAACAGAATTGGCCATGCCTGTTTTTTCCTGTGGTGGGATGCGTTATCAGCACCAATGGCAGGATTGCGATCTCGCTCAAATTCCCGCCGCCGGTCAGCAAAATTTGGCAGCCATTATTGAGCAGTCCCTCGCTGTTGGGATTAACCATATCGAAACAGCCAGGGGTTACGGTACATCGGAAATGCAGTTGGGGCAAATCCTACCTAAATTACCGAGGGAAAAGTTAATTGTTCAGACCAAAGTTTCTCCCAAGGAAAATCCCCAGGCCTTTCGTGCTGATTTTGAACAGTCCTTAAACTATTTAAAGTTAGATTATGTGGATCTCTTTGGATTACATGGCATTAATAATGCAGAAGTTTTAGATTATTGTTTGCGTCCTGGCGGTTGTTTGGAAGTAGCCCAACAGTTACAAGCCGAAGGGAAAGTTCGTTTTATCGGTTTTTCGACCCATGCCCCCACTGAGATTATTATTCAAGCAATTGAAAGCAATCAATTTGATTATCTAAATCTGCATTGGTACTATATTTTTCAAGATAACTGGCCCGCGATCGCCGCCGCTACAGCCAAAGATATGGGCGTATTTATTATTAGTCCGTCCGATAAAGGTGGACAACTCTATAATCCCCCGCAAAAACTAGTGGATCTTTGTCAACCGCTCAGTCCGATAGTTTTTAATAACCTTTTTTGTTTATCCCATCCCCAAATTCATACCCTGAGTATTGGTGCCTCTCGTCCTACCGATTTTGCCGAACATTTAAAAACTTTAGATTATCTGGATCAGGCAGAAGCCGTATTAGCTCCTATTCTAGAAAAATTGGAACAGGCCTTGATCGATACTTTCGGACAAGCCTGGGTTGACACTTGGCAACTAGGATTGCCTTCCCCAGAAGCGGTTCCCAATAACATCAGTATTTGTACTATACTGTGGCTAAGAAATTTGGCCCTAGCCTACGATTTAACGGATTACGGCAAAATGCGCTACAACTTGCTGGGTAATGGTGGCCATTGGTTCCCCGGCCAACAAGCCAAAAATGTTCAAGATCTAGATTTTTCCCTCTGCTTACAAAATAGTCCCCATCGAGAAATCATTCCTCAACTATTGCAGGAAACTGATCAACTATTGGGCGGAGAAAGCGTTAAACGTCTCTCTCAAAGTAATTAGGGGGAATATCTTTATTAGTAGGTAAAGATAAAGCAGATTTATGGAAAAACGCTCTGGAGATGAGGCAAAGTAGTCATCATTGATTGAAGAATGACATTTAATGCTGTTGTAAGCCTTACACTAAGCGGATTTTATCATGCTTAATAATTAGAGCGATCGCGGCAACGGGGCAAAATTGCTCTGAATTTATTTTGACTTAAGCATCATAGTGGCTATAATTGATATTTTACTTCTTTTAGCTTGATATAGCAATTTTCATTCAAATGAGGTACGGGTAAAAGGCTTAAACCCTCTTTAATCAAGGCTTTGAGAACTATTTTTATACCTCACTAAGGTGAAAACTGCTATAAAAACCTTTATTACTGGTCACAGCGATTAATTCTATGAATTTCAAGAAAATATATGCAAGTGATCTCCCCAAACAATTACCAAATAATAAAAGACGGATTAATTTTAATTGTTTTGATCACTTAACATTATGGCAGCAAACACTTTTTCTCAATTTGATTATCGTTATTATTTATATCCTAAGCATCAGGGTTAGCGAACAATTTATTACCACTTCCTCTTTTGTGCGGATTACCCCTCTTTGGTTGCCATCGGCTCTAGCCTTCAGTGTCTTTTTTCATTTTGAATATCAGGTACTACCAGGGATTTTATTGGGATCAGCCGTTGGAGCCATTATGGCCCTACAAAGTTGGGTTTTCCCCTTTTCATCTATTACCTTTCTCTGTTTAACTTTAATTTTAATTTTCGCAGATAATCTGCAACCAATTTTAGCCAATTTTTGGATTAAAAAAGCATTAAAAAGTCGAGGAGGTGATTCAATTTCACCCAGAGTCAGAAAATTAATTCCTCTATTTGATGAACTATCTTTTATCAATCCGTTTGAGAAGGTTAAAACGACACTTACCTTTATAAAAGCAGCGATTGCAGCCCCTTTACTTTCTGCCTCGATAGGAATTGCAGCCCTTGCTCTCACAGGAGTTATTGCTGAGGAAAGCGTATTTTCTTCTTGGATAACTTGGTGGTTAGCAAATGCGTTAGCTAATCTTATTTTTTCCCCCGTCTTGATCCTCATCCGTTTCTGTCCTTGGTCAGAACTGCGAACTAAAAAGACAGAAATTTTAATTCTGTTCATTATCTTCTTAATGATTAGTTTACTAACATTTCTCAAAAATTATCCTATTGCCTATCTTTATTTACCCCTCATTTTAGTAACCGTTTTTCAAATAGGGAGCTTTGTTGCGAGTATTTTAGTTGCAGTGATTACTATCACAGCTATCTTTTTCACATCCCAAGGTTATGGGGTATTTTTCTCCGTTTTTCACAATCATCCTTTAATTTTTCTCCAATCATTTACAGGTATTTTATCTTTAATATCACTATTTTTTTCTGCTCTCACTCAGGAACGCAAAGAGGCGAAAAAGGCTTTAGAAAAAATGATTCAATCCTTAGAAAGACGAGTTCAGTGCCGAACCTGTGAATTACATACAACACAACTACAATTACAAAAGGCTAATCAAGAATTAGAAAAATTAGTTAATGTGGACGGATTAACTCAGGTGGCAAATCGCCGTTGTTTTGATGAGCGAATAGAGCGGGAATGGCAGTGTTTATTACGTAACCACCAACCTCTGAGCTTGTTAATACTCGATGTAGATTACTTTAAAGACTATAACGATTTCTATGGACATCCCCAGGGAGATGCTTGTTTAGTTCAATTAGCTCAAATGCTTAGTCAAGTTGTTCAGCGTTCGTCGGATTTAGTAGCACGTTATGGCGGTGAGGAGTTTGTAATTCTTTTGCCGAATACAGAGCTTTTAGGAGCGATCGCGGTTGCGGAACAAATCCAAGCAGCACTTCAAAAGTTAGCCTTGCCTCATAAGGCTTCTCGAATACAAGCTACTGTAACGGTCAGTATTGGGATTGCGTCGGTAATTCCGACCTTGACCGATAACTCCCAACAACTCATTCAAAAAACGGATCAAGCTCTTTATCAAGCCAAACAACAAGGTCGTAATCAATACAAAGTCTTTAATCTGTTATAATTTTGTTTTAATATTAATATTAACCAGGACGCTCGATTAGAAAAGCGTTGAGTCCAGCTATGTCTGCTCCCTGACAGTCTTCGTAGAAACTATCGCCAATGTGCCAAGCTTGATGGGGTTGGGATTGATGTTTGGCTAGAGCTTCCTGAAAAATCGGGGTTTCTGGTTTAGCGGTTTGACTTGCAGAGGAAAGCGTCACCGATTGAAAATAATTCTCTAGCTCTAGGGCGACTAAGAGGCGATATAAACGACTGTCAAAGTTAGAAATAATCCCTAACTCAACGCCCTGATTTTGCCAATAATTTAAGCAAGGAATAACGTCTGCATAGATAAACCAAGGTTTGGCCGTAGCAAAATGATCATATAAAAGTTGAAAATAGGCTGTAAAATCTTCAAATTGTTCTAATGCTCCAATTTTCTCGAAACTTTGGGCGGCGATCGCTTGCCACCAGTCAAATTCTAGCGGTTGCAATTTACTCAGATCAGATTCCCCAAAGGCTAAGGGAGGAGAGGCCCGAAAAGTATCCAGAAAAGCCGTATTAAGGGCTGAGATATCTACCGTTACCCCAAAAGAAACAGCGATCGCGGCATAGATTTCGCCCACACTTTCCCGTAAACCAAAGAGAGTTCCCATCGCATCAAAGAAAATAACCTGGGGTTTATCTAAATGGGGTTTTTGTTGTAGTTCTTGAGCGAGATCTCGAATAACAGTGATCATAGTAGACTTGTTGGGTTATAAGGGATAATAAGAAAAAAAGCAATGACCAGAAAATCCAAGAATGCTAGATATAGAAAGGATATTCAAACAAGATCGCTTAATACGGGGGATGACAGGGCTAAATA
>JAYKJI010000121.1:0-10175 GCA_035285405.1 Snowella sp.
CAATGTATTCCTATTACCACTCCGCTTTTGCTCAATTATTTAACTTCCGTTCAGGTCGAAAAATTGCTGCATTTAGGCATGGATATTGAACCCTTTGGCGAGTCAGTCTGGGCCGTTCGGTCGGTTCCGGCTCCCTTAGCGCAACGGGAAGATTGTCTTGAAGCCTTACAGGAATTGAGTTTAGGGGGAGATTTGGCTACGGCTCAAGCGGCGATCGCCTGTCGAACAGCCATCAAAAATGGTACCCCTTTAACCCTGGGAGAAATGCAAAGCCTATTGGAACAGTGGCAACAGACCCGTCAGCCCCGCACCTGTCCTCACGGTAGGCCCATCTATTTGGCTTTAACAGAAACCGCTCTGGCTCGTTTTTTCCGTCGTAATTGGATGATCGGCAAAAGTCATGGTTTGTGAACTAAGCAGAAATTTTGTGACCTTTGGGCAATCTGCCTTGTTCTTCTCAAAACCTTACGTAACAATAAAACTTAGTGTTATATGCCTAAAATCATTATCAATGTTTGACGAAAACGCTAACTTTTCCGAAAGTTCAACCTTTGATCTGGCCATTGTCGGGGGCGGTATTGTCGGTGCAACCCTAGCCTCTATCCTCAAAACAACGGGTCTAAAAATTGCCCTCATTGAAGCCCTTCCCCCAGAACAGGCCCTCCTTAAACCCCAAGCCTACGCCCTTTCTCTCCTGTCTAGCCGCATCTTTAAAGGCATTGGCATTTGGTCACAGATTCTACCCAAAATAGGAAAATTTGCTCATATTCGTCTTTCCGATGCCGATTATGCTGGCATTGTTCCCTTTGCTAAGACCGATCTTCAGACAGAGGATCTAGGCTATGTGGGAGAGCATCAGGTCATTCTCGCCGCGCTTCAGGACAATTTACCCCCTAGTTCCCATCTGCAATGGATTCGTCCCGCCGAAGTGATCGCCGTAGATTATCAGCCAGAGCAAGCCGTTTTAACGATCAAGCAAAATCAGACGGAATCAAAGATCCAAGCCAAGTTAGTGATTGGAGCCGATGGAGCTAAGTCGCGCTTGCGTTCTCTGGCCGGTATTCAAACCAAGGGTTGGAAATATTGGCAGTCCTGTGTTGCCTTTACCATTCATCATCAAGCTCCCCGTAATGACATTGCTTTTGAACGTTTTTGGTACAGTGGCCCGATGGGGGTTTTGCCCTTGCCAGACAACCGTTGTCAAATTGTCTGGACATTGCCCCACGCCCAGGCGATCGGCTTGACTGCAACCGATGAAGCGGATTTTCTGCAACAATTACAAACTCGTTTAGCCGATAGCTTAGGCCCTATTTCTTTGGTTAGCCCCCGTCGTCTTTTTCCTGTGCAGTTGATGCAAAGCGATCGCTATATTCAACCTCGTTTAGCCTTAGTGGGAGATGCTGCCCATTGTTGTCATCCGGTTGGCGGTCAGGGACTCAATATGGGCATTCGGGATGCGGCAGCCCTAGCCGAAGTCATTCAAACCGCTTTTGAACAGGGAGAAGATTTTGGAACTTTAGGTGTATTAAAACGCTATGAACGGTGGCGTAAACCTGAAAATTTAATCATTCTAGGCTTTACCGATTTGCTTGATCGCTTATTCTCCAACGACTGGTTATTGATCGTTCTGATCCGTCGTTTAGGTCTGGGGATTCTCACTCAGTTTTCTTCCGTTAAGATTTTAGCCCTCAAATTAATGACCGGCCTATTAGGTCGTCAACCTCGATTAGCACAACCTTAACGTTAACTTGCTAAAATATAACGCCCAGTCTTACTCAGATAAGAGCGTTAATTAAAGGTTATTTATTAATGCCCATTGACAATGCCCAATGAAAGAATTCCCTAACTTTATTGTTGTCGATACAGAAGGCAAAGAGAGTTTGCGAGAAATCGCCGTTATTGACGCTCAAGGGCAATTAATTTATGAAGCCTTTGCCAAGGAAAATCCTGAAAATGATGGTAAGCCTCTGAATGTTAAACCGCTCAAACAAATTTTGCAGGAATTCTTTTTATTGGCTAATCATCAATTAGTCGTCTTTCATTCGGCTAGACATGATCTCAATGTTTTGCGACAAAGCTGCTATAAAACGGGTATTCCCTATGTCACTCTCTCAACGGATTGCACCTTTGAACTGTCTCAGCAATATCTACAAGGTTTATCTAATTATTCCTTAGAATATCTCAGTAAAAAACTAGGATTAAAGGTCAATAATCAATATTTTGATCCTGAACAGGCCCACACGGCTCGCTATGATGCGTTATTTACTTATCAACTTTATTGCAAAATTCGGCAGCAAAAAAGCATGAATCAACGGCAAATTCCCCTGAATCCATTTTCTTCTAGTCGCGTTGATAATCCTTTTCAAGATCATTTAGATTTAAAAAGCATTTATCAGGCGGAATTTGAACGGTTAAAATGGATTATTAATGATATTAAACAGGATAAAAACCATCAGTCTAAGGGAGCCGTTGTTATTGGAGAGCCAGGTAGTGGTAAAACTCACTTAATGATGCGATTGGCTAAGGAATTACTTCAAGTTAATCGTCTGCTTTTTATTCGTCATCCCAATAATCCTGACGCGGTACTTCATCATATTTATAGCCGTATTTTAGAGTCTTTTGTCTATAAAATTCCTGAAATAGTTTACACTCAGTTAGAATTTTTATTGGCCCATAGTTTTGTTAAATTAATTAGCCACACCAGTCTGATTTCTCTAAACCAGAAAGATCAGGATATTATGAATGCGGTCAGAACTAATCCGTTAAATCTCTATGAACATTTGGGCACAGAAACCAGTCAAAAGAAAAAAAGTTACTGGGAACATATTGAAAAACGCACCAATGAATGGTGGATGAGTGAGTATGGAATTGCGGGTTACGCGCCTAAGATTATTAAGGGCATTATTAAATTTTGTCGATACAGCGATCGCCGTTATAAGGAATTGGTAACTCGTTGGTTGGCGGCGGAAGAATTAACGGAGGCAGAATTAGACCTGATTGGTTTGGATAACTGGAGTGAGGAACTCAGTAAAGAAGCTTTTTCTCTAGAAGCCATTGCTGTTTTTAGTAAATTATCCCTGTTGGATGAACCCTTAATCATTATTTTTGATCAGTTGGAATTATTGGGATTGGAGCAAAATGAAACCTTATTGCTCAATTTTGGTGAAGCCGTCAAAGAAATTTTTACCCATGTGCCGAATAGTTTAATTATCCTCAATCTTTTTCCCGATCGTTGGCAACAATTCCAAGGTAAGCTTGATAATTCAATTATTGATCGTGTTTCCCAAAATCAAGTTCTGCTTAACCGGCCAACAGATGAGAAATTAAAGGAAATTCTGATTATTAAAGCCCAAGCGGTTGGTTTGGAATTAGAACAATTATTTACTGCATCAGAAATTACTAGGATTTTGAATCACGGTTCCATTCGCAGTATTTTGAATAGTGCAGCCGAACATTATCTCCACAAAACTAGGGGTATTCCCTTACCAATGCCGACAAATTCTTCCCAGATTCATTTATCTTCTATCGAGGAAGAAACTGTTTCTTTGCATGAGCGGCTAACCCAATTAGAAAAAGAGTTTCAGTCCTTTAAACAACTCTTTCAAACCCTCGGTCTGGCTTTATTAGAATTTCCTTCACCCCTTTCTCAATCTACACCCTCTTTACCAACCTCCATTGGCCCTAATTTGGTGCAAGAGTTCCTGAACAAAAACCGGCTAATATTAGAGCCGGATTACGAAAAACTACAGATTATTACTGATACCGATGATGTGGGTAAATTTAAGGTCATTACGGAAGCATTTCAGTTAGCAGGAAATTTTACCATTGATTATCTTCGCTTTGGCAAGAAAAAATTACCCGAACATTTAGTCATTCAACATCAGAACCACCGTCAAGCGATCGCCTTTCTCAATTTAGATGGTACTTTCTTTACCAATCGCATTAAAAATTTTAATGAATTGGTCATTCTGCACAAGGATATTCAGTTTACCATCTGGCGCGATCGCCGTAAAAATATGATTACGGGTAAAGTCGGCAAAGAAGAAATTGAGAAACTAGATAATGCCGCTAATGGTCGTTTCTGTATGATGGAAAAAGAAGATCGACTGGACTTTGAACTACTTTATAAGCTGGTCACGGATATCTATAATCGAGATTTAGAAATAGATCTCGAAAAAGCTCTCTCTATTGTTAAAGTAGAACTCCAAAATAGTTGGTTAATGAAAATCTTACTTGACCCTTCTTAGGATGACCTAATTATCTCAAACTCAAGACTTAATCAATGCTTAAACAAAGTATAATTTGCGAGACTATAAAATTTTTATTAGTTTTTATCGAGAAACGATACTATTTTGACAATATTGTGAGCGAAAATCCTCAATCGAATGCGGCTATAAAGCGATCGCCTAAAGTGATTGTAATTTGTGGAGCCACAGCCTCTGGTAAATCAGGACTAGCATTACAACTAGCCCAACGTTTACAGGGTGCTATTTTAAGTGCTGACTCTCGACAAATCTATCAAGAACTTGATATTGGTACAGCCAAACCTAGTTTAGCAGAACAGCAATTAGTGCCTCACTATTTATTAGATATATGTGAACCAACTCAAACTTTAACCCTAGCAGAATATCAAGAAAAAGCACAGAAGTTAATTCAAACCTTGCCCTCACCCTTACTGTTAGTTGGTGGCACCGGACTTTATATTAAGGCAATTACCCAGGGTTTAAAAATTCCAAGAGTAGCTTCCCAACCTCTGCTGCGCCAACAATTACAAACATTAGGCCAGCCCCAATGTTATCAACTATTAAAACAAGTTGATCCCCTCTCTCTTCAAAAAATTCATGCTCAGGATCAAGTCCGTACTCTCCGCGCCCTAGAGGTTTTTTATGTCACTGGTCAACCCATTTCCCAACAACAGGGAACTAATCCGCCCGATTATCCGATTTTACAAATTGGTTTAGAGTGTAGCCCAGAGCAACTTCAGCCTCGCATTGAACAGCGAACTCAAGCCATGATTGAGCAAGGATTGATTACCGAAGTCAGGCAATTAGCTACCAAATACGGTTGGGATCTTCCTCTTTTAAATACGCTCGGTTATGCCGAAATCAAACAGTATCTTCTCGGTCAAAAGAGTTTACCAACGGCGATCGCTGATATTATTCTCCATACCAGACAATTTGCCAAACGACAACGCACCTGGTTTCGTGGTGATCCCACTATTCAATGGTTTAAGGCGATCGCGCCTGATTTACTAGAACAGGTTTGGTCATCCGTCCTAGCCTACCTTGAAGCTGATACGGAAAAGTCTGATCAATAAAATGATCAAAGTCTTACAAAATTGACAAACCTCAGCCCAAGATCAGCGTTACAGGTTAAAATCCAAACATTGCGAAGGAATAATACCCCTGTCAACCCTGGTTATTCTGAATGGATCGCTAAAATCGTTAAAACGAGCCTATCCTCACACCTTATCATTCATTTTTAGAGGGAAATGTGGACTTCTGCCTCTTTAATTCTAAACTTGTGTACTTATCAAGCCTTAACGCCAAAACAGTCCCCCCCACTGCCATTCAGATTCGTTTTGCTAAGACTGAGGATATTAAAGGTTTAGCAGATGTTTTGATGCAAAGTTTCCACCCAACGACCAATCAGACTGCCTGGTTATCTCCCTTATTACGCCTAGGGATTCACGAAGATTTACGCACCCGTTTGCGAGGAAATTCTCCTGATTATCAATGCTTAGTGGCCCTATCCTCTGAAAATCAACACATTTTAGGGACAGTCGAAATCGCGCTACGAGGTTGGTTTTATACACCGACTAAAATCTGCTACATTTCTAATTTGGCCGTTAGTCCTGTCTATCGCAGACAAGGAATTGCCCAGCAACTTTTGTTAAAATGCGAACAAGTAGCCCAGGACTGGAATTGTCTCAATCTGTCTTTGCACGTTCTTGAAAATAATCTAGCGGCTCAGACACTTTACCAAAATATGGGTTATCAATGGCAACACAATGAGCTAAATTGGTTATTTTGGCAACCGCGTAGATTACTCCTGAGTAAACAACTTTAAATCTAAACGATTGCAGTAGAATAATCATAAACTTTAGGAGAAATTTAATGGAGGATTTGCCAGAAATTCTCACACAACTGAGGCAAAATGATTGCTTACTTGTTAACCCTCGCCGTCGTAATGGCATTATTTTAATTAAACCTTATCACGCTGAATTTGCTGGCCCAGGTTCAGTGATTGGCAATAATTTTGATCGAGATGTTATTGATATTTTAGCAGTGGGTAATCTTTCTCTCTTGCAACCGCAAAATTCAGAGGAAAAACGCAAAGGTTATTTAATCCGTCGCCAATGGGTTTTATTAATGAAGCAAATTGTCGATAATCCCATTCCAAGAGAACGCGCTCAGGTAATTTTGAATCAATTTGAGCATTGGTTTGATGCTACCACTGCTACCTTACTTTCTGATGAGATATTTGGCTTATTGGTAGGAGTTTTACCGACAACGATCGCCGAAGTGCGTCAAGAGAATGAAATCCTATAAACAAGATTATAGATATTAGTATGGGTTGAAGTTAAAATGCCAAGAAAATCAGGAAAATTTAAGCACTGGTGGATCTTAGTTTTTCTCATGATAGGAGTCATGACTCTGACTGTTTTTGCCAGTAGTATCGTCAGAAGTCAACGTCCTAGCCCTTTACCTCAAGATCCAAATATTCAAGTTTATTTTAATCATAATTTAGCCCAGGGAGCCGATTATCAAGATCCCTATCGTCACATTAATCGCCCTGGCGACAATTTTGAGAAAATCATTATTGACACGATTAATCAAGCGCAATCGAGTGTTGATGTTGCGGTACAAGAATTACGTTTGCCATTAATTGCTCAGGCTTTAGTCAAAAAGCAGCAATCGGGTGTAAAAGTACGAGTCATTTTAGAAAATAGTTATAATTCCACGGTTGCTGAATTAGTTCAAAAAACACAAACTAAAACCTCTGATCAAGAAGGCGATCGCGCGGAGGATTATATTGCTTTTATTGACCAGAATCAGGATGGTATTACTCAAGCCGAAAGTAATCAACGAGATGCGGTACAAATTCTTCGCAATGCGAACATTCCGGTTATTGATGATACGGAGGATGGGTCTAAAGGAACGGGATTAATGCACCATAAATTTGTGATTGTAGATGGCAAAACACTAATTGTCACCTCAGCTAATTTTACCCTCAGTGATCAGCATGGAGATTATACGAAACCCGAAACGAGGGGGAATACTAACAATTTGTTGGTCATTCAATCTCCTGAACTCGCTCAAGTCTTTACCGAAGAATTTAACCTCATGTGGGGAGATGGAGTCGGTGGTCAAAAAGATAGTTTATTTGGCAGTAAGAAGCCGCGAAGATTAGCAAAAACTCTAACAATTGGTAATACTCAAGTCACAGTTAAATTTTCTCCTGATCGGAAAATAATTCCTTGGGAAAAGACTAGTAATGGACTGATTGCCCAAACCCTAAAAAGATCCCAGCAGCAAATTTATTTACTACTTTTTGTATTTAGTGAACAATCCATCAGTAATGCCTTAGAAGAACGTCATCAACAAGGAACAGATATTAAAGTTTTAATTGATCCAGGCTTTGCTTTTAGAAACTATAGTGAAGGGTTAGATTTATTAGGCGTTAGCTTAAAAACAAATTGTCAGGAAGAAGCCAATAATCGTCCTTGGTCTAGTCCGATTGAGACGGTGGGTATTCCCAATTTACCGAAGGGAGATAAGTTACACGACAAACTAGGCATTGTGGACAATCGCTGGGTAATCACTGGTTCCCATAATTGGTCAAACGGAGCTAATTATCTCAATGATGAAACGCTGTTAGTGTTAGAAAATCCTCTAATTAATGCCCATTACCAACGGGAATTTACCAATCTCTATCAATCCGCCCAATTGGGTTTACCTAGTCGCATTAGAAAGGCGATCGCCGAACAGGAAAAAGAATGTTCAGGTTCTGCCCCAATTCCCCATCTCTCATCCACAACAGATCCAGTTTCCCCGCCATCAACCAGTTTAATTAACCTCAATACGGCCAGTCAAACCGAACTAGAAAGTTTGCCAGGTATTGGAGCTAAATTAGCCAGTCGTATTATTCTGGCTCGGCAACAACAATCCTTTACGGCTCTAGAAGATTTAAAGCGAGTAGAGGGCATTAAGGAAAGTACACTAAACAAATTACAGGGTAAAGTCACTTGGTAACAGAGAGGGCAAACAGAATAGAGCGGCGATCGCGCTTTGCAAGGTTCGGTTCTACGGCTAGAGAAAGCCCGCATTTCGGTTTAGTATCTTAGGGCAGAGCCTGGGATATGAAGGGATAACGACAATGGTTCAGAGCAAGGGAGCCCATCTCCGATTACGGGATATTTTTACAACGGCCAGTCCAGACAGTGGCAAATTTCATGGTCTGACCGAAGAACAGGTTGCGGCTGATAGTGATTACCAAAAAGCTCAACAAAAGGCTCAACGGGATTGGTTCGCCGCGATCGCTGCCCTAGAGCAATTATTATTGACCCATCAAGATTTATCTTCCCAGACCTGGCAAGGGGTAATGTTAGCAGGCCCAACTCCGATCCTCAGTCATCCCGATTTACTGACCGGCTTGTATAGCGGTGTTTTTACCCTGAATGCTTGGACGCATTTTATTCCCTTACCTAGCCAAAAAACCCAGGAATCAAGCCCTTATCCGTCTTTTTCTCCCCAGACCCAGGAATTTCCTCTCTTTCCCCAGGATCCTCTCACCACAGAACAATTTTGTTTAATACTGACGAAAACCTTTAGCTTATTACTACTGTTAGGGGAAGATGAAACCGGTTTACCCTTTTTTAACTTTTCTTTTGATACCCAACTGATTGAACAAGCCTGGTTAACTCTGCGATCGCGTTTAAGCCTGGTTTATGTACCGCAATTAGGAGAATTAGATCGCCTTGTCCAAGAATTTACTCCCCTAGAACCCAATTACCGTTTAGTGAGTGATTTTAGCCGCCAACTATTGAAATTTCTCCCTAATTTGCCTACCATCGAACCCTCTCCCCGTTCGGTCAATGAGTTAGAACCAGCAGAACCGCCTCGTTATTCTTCCCCAGCTACACAATCAGTGGATGTGGAATTGTTGCAAGCTTTAACCCACGAGATCCGCACTCCTTTAACCAGTATTCGTACCATGACCCGCCTCTTGCTGCGGAAGAAAGACTTGCCTGCTGATGTCTTAAAACGGCTTCAGTCCATTGATCAAGAATGCACTGAGCAAATTAACCGCATGGAATTAATTTTTCGTGCTACCGAATTAGAAACGACCTTAAAGCAAACCGAGAAACAAAGCGATCATCTTCCTCTCGTTTCCATGTCCTTAGAGCAAGTTTTTCAAAGTGGTATTCCCCGTTGGCAAAAACAGGCTCAACGCCACAACGTCGCTCTAGAGGTAGATTTGCCTTCTACCCTGCCTCAGGTTGTCAGTAATCCAGGGATGTTAGATCAAGTGTTGACGGGATTAATTGAAAAATTTGTGCGTAGTTTAGCCCAGGGTGGCGCAATTCATTTGCAAGTCAGTACCGCAGGACATCAACTCAAAGTTCAATTTCATACCCAATCTAGTTATCAGATTAACCCGCTCAAAGCGTTAGGAGAACTGTTGATGTTTCAGCCGGAAACGGGTTGCCTAAGTCTGAATTTAGAAGTAACAAAAAATCTTTTCCAAGCCCTGGGAGGCAAATTAACCGTTCGTCAGCGATCTCGCAGAGATCCGCTTCGCGGTGCGCAGCAGGAAGAAGTTTTAACCATTTTCCTGCCGTTAGGGATGGCTGCTTAGGGTGGCAAATCTGAGATTATTTTTGATTTGAATTAACGTCGTTTCCACCACGTAAAAATGCCTAGTCCAATGCCTAGAAGTGGAAAAATGACAAGAGATAACCAATTAATGGCACTGGCTTGAAGCGGTGTTAAGGTCAAACGACGGTTTTTGGCTTCTTTGGGACGAATCGCGAGAGGTTGTTCTTCTCGATTGGCTAACCATTGCACACTATTGAGAAAAATATCACCATTTAATTGTTCGTTAAACCATTGATTAGTCATAAACAGGGCATTGCCGATGACGACCATTTTTGAGGTGACTTTTTCAGTAAT
>JAYKJI010000122.1:0-11489 GCA_035285405.1 Snowella sp.
TCGCCGCTACCGCCCCCAAAGCCTTCACATCTCGAAAACGAGGCATTAACCGCTTAAACTTAGCCAAACGTTGTAAATGCTCATCCACATCCCTTTGGGTTAACTTACTTTTGACCTCCACTAAAATCGCATCTGTGTCATTAACCACTAATAAATCAATTTCTAAACCTTCATGGTCTCGTGTTACCGAAAGCCCAGGGTGAAACTCATGGACATCAAGGCCCCGCTCCTGAAAAAGACGCACCACCGCAGGACGCACTTGATACTCAACAAACTCCCCTAAACGATTCCCCAGTTCGCCGATCTGCTTACTAACACTCTTAATTTGTTTATCTGTTTCTTTTTGGGCTTGGGATAATTCTTGTTGGGATTGATTCAATTCTCGTTGGGATTGAGCCAATTGCTTTAGTATTTCCCAAATGTCGTCAATGGTGGTCGTCATAATCAATTTCCTTTCAAGTCAAATTACCTCTATTGTAGCCCGATCGCTTTTGCTCACTGTGGTTACGGGCCAAGGGATTTGCTGCTGATGAACAAAAAAGAAGGGCGATCGCTGTTACCTTAGAAAAGAAAGTCTTCGCTTGTGTCAAATCTTCCCAGATCTATGAACGTCAACGCCTCTTCACTTACCCCAAATCAAACCCTCAAACCCTTTCTGGGTCAGCCCTGGCTCGTGGAAGAACGGGATGCCTGCGGGGTCGGCTTTATCGCCGATGTCAATGGTAAGCCTAGCCATCAATTGATTGAGCAAACCCTCAAAGCTCTCGGCTGTATGGAACATCGGGGCGGTTGTAGTGCCGATAACGATTCGGGGGATGGAGCGGGCATTATGACAGGTATTCCCAGGGAGTTGCTGGCGGGTTGGTTCAAGCAACGCAATTTACCTCTGCCAGAGGTTGAACAGTTGGGCGTGGGTATGGTCTTTTTGCCCCAGGAGCCATCGGCGCGGGAAGTGGCCAGGGGTTACGTGGAGGAAGTGGTACGGGCGGAACAGTTAACGGTGATCGGTTGGCGCGAGGTTCCTGTGCAGCCTGATGTTTTGGGAGTACAGGCAAAGGGGAATTGTCCCCACATTGAGCAGGTTTTGGTCACTTGTCCGACGGGTTGTTCGGGGGATGAATTGGATCGCCGTTTGTATATTGCGCGGTCTATTGTCGGTAAAAAATTGGCCGATGATTTTTATATTTGTTCCTTTTCTTGTCGCACCATTGTTTATAAGGGCATGGTACGCAGTGTGGTGTTAGGGGAATTTTATTTGGATTTACAGAATCCCCTTTATCAAAGCTGTTTTGCGGTTTATCATCGTCGTTTTAGTACTAATACTATGCCCAAATGGCCCCTCGCTCAACCGATGCGCTTACTGGGTCACAATGGCGAAATTAATACGCTTTTAGGCAATATTAACTGGATGGCGGCACGGGAGCCGAAGTTAACGGTGTCGGGTTGGACGGATGCGGAGTTACAATCCCTCACCCCGATTGTCAATACGGCTAACAGTGATTCCTATAATCTGGATAGTGTTTTAGAATTATTGGTACGGACGGGTCGCAGTCCTTTGGAAGCGGCGATGATTCTGGTTCCTGAAGCCTATAAAAATCAGCCTGCGTTGAAAGATTATCCCGAAGTGGTGGATTTCTATGAGTATTACGCTGGTTTGCAGGAACCCTGGGATGGCCCAGCCTTGTTGGTGTTCAGTGATGGTAAAACGGTGGGGGCCTGTTTAGATCGTAATGGTTTGCGGCCTGCCCGTTACTGTATTACCCGTGATGGTTATATTGTGGTGGGTTCGGAAGCGGGGGTAGTGGATTTGCCCGAAGCGGAAATTGTGGAAAAAGGACGTTTGGCTCCTGGTCAGGCGATCGCCGTTGATTTGCAAGCGAATAAAATCCTCAAAAACTGGGATATTAAACAGCAAATTGCCCAAAAACAGCCCTACGGTCAATGGGTCAAGGAACATCGTCAAGTGATCTCTGCTTTGCCCTTTAGTGAGGAGCCTTTGGCCCTAGTGGGAGGCGCGGACAAGATTACCCAACAGCAAACGGCCTTTGGTTATACTGCCGAAGATTTGGAAATGATCATTGTGCCGATGGCCAGTCAGGGTAAGGAACCGACTTTCTGTATGGGCGATGATATTCCTTTAGCGGTGCTGTCGGATAAGCCCCGTTTGCTTTATGACTATTTCAAACAGCGTTTTGCCCAGGTGACGAATCCCCCCATTGATCCTCTGCGCGAAAGTTTGGTGATGTCTTTGACGATGTTTTTAGGGGAACGGGGCAAAATTCTCGAAGTTCAAGCAGAATCAGCGCGTACTATTCAGCTTAATAGTCCTATTCTCAATGAAGTGGAACTGGCTAAGGTAAAAGAGTCAGGTTTGCAAGTGTCCGAAATTTCTACCCGTTTCAGCCTGGCAGGGAAAGATTCTGGCACCAATGCCATTGCAGACATGGTACAGAATGCGGTGGATGCGGTGAAAGCAGGAGCTAAGATTTTAATTCTCAGCGATCGCGTTTCTAGTGAATCGGGCCCTTTAACAGCCGAAACCAGTTATATTCCCCCACTATTAGCAGTGGGAGCGGTGCATCATCATTTGATTCGTGCGGGTCTGCGTTTGCAAGCTTCTTTGATTGTAGATACAGCCCAATGTTGGAGTACTCATCATTATGCCTGTTTAGTGGGTTACGGAGCTTCGGCAGTTTGTCCCTATCTGGCTTTGGAATCTGTGCGCCAATGGTGGTTAAGTTCTAAGACCCAGAATTTGATGGAAAATGGTAAGTTAGACAGAATTTCCTTAACCAAGGCCCTGGAAAATTATCGCAAGTCTGTTGAGGCTGGCCTACTGAAAATCCTTTCTAAAATGGGCATTTCCCTGTTGTCTTCCTATCATGGAGCGCAAATTTTCGAGGCGATCGGTCTAGGGGCGGAATTGGTGGAATTGGCTTTTGCAGGTACGACCAGTCGCGTCGGTGGTTTGAGTTTGGAAGAGGTATTTCAGGAGGTTTTGGCGTTCCATGCGAAGGCGTTCCCTGAGAGCAGTACGAAGTTAGAAAATTATGGTTTTGTTAATTACCGTCCTGGGGGTGAGTATCACATGAATTCCCCTGAGATGGCTAAGGCTTTGCATAAGGCGGTTAAGGCGTTTAACTCCTCTGTAACCCCCAATGGATCCCCCCCAGCCCCCCTTGATAAGGGGGGAGAAGATTTGGGTGAGCTTAAAAAGGGGGGAGAAGAGGTTGCGACTAACCCTAAAAAGGGGGGAGAAGAGGTTGCGGCTAACCTTGAAAATGGGACAGAAGAGGGTACGATCGCCCAGCCCCCCTTATCAAGGGGGGAAGCCGTAGGCGGGGGGATCCACAAAGCCTATAACCACTATGAGGTTTATCGTCAATACCTGAAAAATCGTCCTGTGACGGCGTTGCGGGATTTATTAGATTTGGAAAGCGATCGCCCTTCTATTCCCATTGAAGAAGTGGAGTCGGTGGAAAGTATTGTTAAACGCTTCTGTACGGGGGGAATGTCCCTGGGAGCTTTATCGCGGGAAGCCCATGAAACCCTGGCGATCGCCATGAATCGCATCGGAGCCAAATCGAACTCTGGGGAAGGGGGAGAGGATACAGTACGTTATTTAACCCTCGATGATGTGGATGAGCAGGGTAATTCTGCCACCTTGCCCCATTTACACGGTTTGCAAAATGGGGATACGGCTTGTTCTGCCATTAAACAGATCGCATCGGGACGGTTTGGGGTCACGCCTGAATACCTGATGAGTGGGCAACAGTTAGAAATTAAGATGGCCCAGGGAGCCAAACCTGGGGAAGGGGGACAATTACCAGGCCCGAAGGTGAGTCCCTATATCGCCATGTTGCGCCGTTCTAAGGCGGGGGTTACGCTCATCTCTCCGCCGCCGCACCACGATATTTATTCGATCGAGGATTTAGCCCAGTTAATTTTTGACCTGCATCAAATTAATCCCGATGCTCAGGTTTCCGTCAAACTGGTGGCTGAGATTGGTATTGGGACGATCGCCGCAGGGGTAGCCAAAGCCAACGCCGATATTATCCAAATTTCAGGTCACGACGGGGGGACAGGAGCCTCACCCCTCAGTTCTATTAAACACGCGGGATCGCCCTGGGAGTTGGGCATTACGGAAGTACACCGCGTCCTATTGGAAAATCATCTCCGCGATCGCGTTTTATTGCGAGCCGATGGTGGTCTAAAAACGGGTTGGGATGTGGTTATGGCCGCCCTATTAGGAGCCGAAGAATTTGGTTTTGGTTCCATTGCCATGATTGCGGAAGGTTGTATTATGGCCCGCGTTTGCCATACCAATAATTGTCCGGTGGGCGTGGCGACTCAGCAGGAACGGTTACGCGCTCGGTTTAGTGGTGTGCCTGGTCAAGTCGTCAATTTCTTCTATTTCATCGCCGAAGAAGTGCGATCTCTGTTGGCCCATCTCGGTTATCACCGTTTAGAGGAAGTGATTGGTCGGGCGGATTTGCTGAAGGTGCGTGCCGATGTGCAACTGAGCAAAACCCATTCCTTGCATCTCGACTGTTTGTTGAATTTGCCTGATGTGAAGGTTCACCGCGAATGGATTACCCCCGACTCACCCAAAGCTCACAGTAACGGCCCTGTCCTCGACGATCAAATCCTTGCCGACACGGAAATTCAGGAGGCTCTGACCCATCAAACCCAGGTGTTCAAAACCTATAAGTTGGTGAATACGGATCGTTCGGTGGGAACTCGGTTAGCAGGGGCGATCGCCAAACGCTACGGGAATACAGGTTTTGAGGGACAAATTACGCTCAACTTCCAGGGCGCGGCGGGTCAAAGTTTCGGAGCCTTTAATATCAATGGTGTCACCCTTCATCTGCAAGGCGAGGCTAATGATTATGTGGGTAAAGGTATGAACGGCGGGGAAATTGCGATCGTTCCTCCCCAGGCAGCGACCTATGCTCCTGAAGATAACGTCATTATTGGTAATACCTGTCTCTATGGGGCAACGGGAGGAAAACTCTTTGCCAATGGTCGGGCAGGCGAACGTTTTGCAGTACGCAATTCCCTCGGTCAAGCGGTAATTGAAGGGGCGGGCGATCATTGTTGCGAATATATGACGGGCGGTGTCGTCGTTGTCCTTGGCCCCGTCGGTCGTAATATTGGGGCAGGAATGACAGGGGGCTTGGCTTATTTTCTCGATGAAGATAACAGTTTGCCTGAAAAAATCAACCCTGAAATCATCAAGTTGCAACGGGTTACGGCTCCTAAAGGGGAAGAACAATTAAAGTCCTTAATTATGGCCCATGTAGAGCATACTGGCAGTCCCAAAGGTAAGCGTGTTTTAGCAAATTGGGCTGAATATCTCAGTCAGTTCTGGCAAGCAGTTCCCCCTTCGGAGGCTAATTCACCAGAGGCGAATGGGGATGTTAGTTTAACAGAGAAAACGTTAACTTCAGTTTAATTCTTCTGTTGGGACACGGATTAGGTGTGAAATTAGCGTAATCTCCTTAATCTGTGTTCCAGGTGGATGGCAACTAAGCCACTATTAAACAACACATTTTTAAAAGAAGAAAGCCATTTTAAATTATGTTTTTTGAAGAAAAAATTGGTTATGTATATGTCTTAACTAATACAAGTTATGATCTCGACTTGTTAAAAATAGGGATGACGACAAGAACACCTGAGCAAAGAGCTAAGGAATTAAGCACAACAGGTGTTCCTGGTATTTTTTCTGTTGCTTATTCCAGGATGGTTTACAATTGTCAAACTACTGAAAGAATTGTACATCATGTTTTGTTAGACTATAAACATAATAAAGAATTTTTTAAGCTACCACTGGAGATAGCAATACAAGCAATTGATTGTATTGTAGATAATCCAAGACAAGATTTAAATCAATTAAAAGAGCAAATTAAAGCACAGGTTTTAAAAGATTATTATGACAACAATGATTATTATGATAGTGAATACCATACTCTGAGTTTCAGGATTGATGAACTATTGGAAAAGTCAAATATTCCCTGTTTACATCCGCCTTTAAAACTCCTTAAAGATATTACCTTATTACAATGGACAAGTACCGAAGAAAAAGAAGAGAAACTTTTTAGAATAACTCAGTTATTTATCGACTTTTTAGCTCTTGAAATCACTATCAATGAATCATCTAAGTATTCTGACACAGACACATACTATGTATATCAAGGAGAAAGAAGATATACTCCTGAAGTTCACAAAATAATTGTGAGACTAATCGGGAAATTCTTACAAAAAAGAAATAATAGTCAAGATAATATCTTATCACAGGCTATCTGTGAAGTATTCCGCAATGAAAATCAGGATGATAATATAAATCTCTTACTTTCTTTATGCTGTGAAAGTAATATATGGTCTTATTTAGAAAAATCACCAGAGTTAGAGTTTTCTCTAATAACGCTTACTAATAGCAAAAGTAACATTATCAGGATATTGTCTGCAATGGCATTATTGCATATTGAAAATATAGTTGGAAAGTCTTTTAAAGAAAAAGACTATGACAATATTTTAGTTAACACTATTTTCTGTTTATATGACAACTTATCTACTTATGAACGTCATATTTTATTGCACAACGGACCTAAATTTGTACTTCTTTTGTCAAGCATATCTCAAATATACAGAAGAGACATTGATTTTCTAACACTTTACCGTGAAGCTCTGTTTCAAAACATGGTTTTATCTCAAGATGAAAAAGAAAATTTTTCAAACAAACTTGGCTCTCTTCAAGCAATTTATCAAGAATACATGAAATTGTTCTCCCCATCTAACGAGGGGATATCAGAAAAATTGAAAGAATTATTGAAAGCAGAAGGATCTAAGGAACTACTGTTAGTTGTAATTTATATTCGTGAAATGAAGGAGTGCGTTCAACAAAGATTATGATTATTCTAGTCCGAAGTATTTTTTTGCTGCGGCCGCCAACAATTGATTCAAAACAAACATAGAAATTGACTCACCCTTTTCTTCAGCTTGCAATGTTACCTTCTTCCATATTGTATCATTTTTGGCGTTGGCTAAAAACTCATACCCTTCCCAAGTCAGTCCATTAATACAATAAGAAATTTTTAGTGAGCCATCATAAAAACCATCTTCTAGATAACCATCTAAAAGTTTTGCATCTATTAATAATTTTATGTGTGTAGCAACAACTAACCGATCAAAATCATCATAATCAAAATGTGAAATAACTTTGCCAACAGGCATATTTTCGATGTCAAGCAAAATTCTTCTAATGAGACTAAAGTTTCGTTTCATAGTTAATAATCAATTAATAATTTCTTCTGTTTTTTTTGTGCATCAAGCAATACCAAAGACCTCAAAAGTAAAACATATAGGAAGAATTACAGTCAAGTCTCATCTCTCACAAATAGTCACAAATCAAAAAAAATCCTTAAATTTTGTTAAACTGACCAAAGCATCCATCATTTCCCCTTAACCTAACACAAAAACTCACCCTCCGTATAAATGAGCGACCTAAAACACGCTGACATCACAAAAAAATCATTGGAGCCTCCTTTGAAGTGCATAAATTATTGGGTAACAGCTTCCAACTTTATCAAAAGGACAGTTAACAATGAAATATACAATTGTTATTCAATGGTCAGACAAAGACAACTGTTTTGTTGTCTTTTTACCGGAATTTGAAACAGTGATGCAACCTGTTACTCATGGCGAAACCTATGAGGAGGCATTTCAGAATGCTCAGGAAGTATTGGCTTTATTAACGGAATCTGATGAAGAACCTTTACCCAGTCCTAAACCCCTTTTGCAAGTGGCATAAATACTTCATTGCGATCTCCCTTCGATCAATTTATTGCATTGCATTGCATTGCCCCCTCTATCCAATCATAAGTATTCCAGCAATCCATTGCATTAGTAATTACCCGTGAGTAGTAGTCAGCATCCTGAGGGCAATATCCTATCCTGCTTCACCCAATCTTCAAGTAATTTTAATACAAGTAGATTAAATACAGTTGTTCTTGGGTAATTTAGATTAATATTCGTCAAAGATATAATAAAGATTTTTAGGAGATAGCCTTCCTTCAGAACACGAATAACACTACCGCAAGCAGAATCTAGCCTCATTCCTCGCCACTCCAAACATTCTTTCTTTATTGTTCCATATGTTGCTGGAAAAGCTTGATGAGAAATACCAATTGCTGTGTTCTCATTTGCCCGCTTGTAAAATTTTTTTCCATGACTTGAGGGCTTAGAACTATACATCCCTCTCAACAGTAGCTAAACTGCCACAATTAGGATTGTTGCTCTTGCTTAGGAAAATTTGACATTATCTTGACAGTTAGATAAAATCCAAATCACTTTCAAATTTAGTAATCAACTTAGTCATCAACAAAATGCAAAATAATTCTTATCTTCCTACTGCCAATTCTGAGACGGAGAGTATAGACGAAGTTTGGAGTGGAACGAATGAGCAATGGTGGAATTGGTATCTCTCATTAGCTGATAATAGCCCGGAGTTAGTAAACAAAGACAAATTAATTCCTTATCCAGAACCTGTGATTTCTCAGATTCCATCGTTTGAGGAACTTCAGCAGGAATTAGCAGAACCTTATCCCATTGCAACCGATCAAATTCAAAAATTTCAGGCTGATAGTTTTATTAGAATTAAAAACTTTTTCAGTCCTGCTGCGCTTTATTTACTTCGACAGGAATTGATCCAATTATTCCATCAAAAGAATCCATCTATTCCCAATCAAGAATTCAGCAATATGGAAATGATGTGGCTAGAAAGCCAGGTTGTTAAAGAATTTGTATTTAGCAGGCGTTTAGGGGAACTAGCGGCAAATTTATTACAAATATCAAGCGTTCGAGTTTATCATGATGACTTTTTATGCAAAGAGCCAGGAGGCGGTCGTACTCCTTGGCACTATGATGGCTATCATTACCCTATTGCGAGTGATCGAGTAGGTACTTTCTGGATTCCTTTACAGGAAACTCCAATAGAAATGGGGCCACTCCAATTAGCGGTAGGTACAGAGAACTACAAGTTGGTTAAAAATATTCCCTTCGATAAATTTGCACAAGGACACGATCAAGAAGTAGCAAAAGTGCTTAAAGCGAATAAAGTTTCCGTCAATTGTGAACCATTTTCTATTGGGGAAATAAGTTTTCAATGTAGTTTAAATGTTCACGGGGCCAGCGCAAACCACACAACTGCTAGACGAATAGCTTTTGGTATAAGCTATTTTGAAAATGGTGCTTGTGTCACTAGTTTGCCAACACTTGTTTCTGGTGATTGGCAAAAATTCATGCCAGATATCGAACCTTCACAACCAATTGTCAGTTCATATACTCCTATTGTTTATAATTCTGAAATCAATTAATGGTTTGTGGTTAATAGTTCCAGTTAATTTGGCGTACTAACTAAGACTTAGAAAATAAGCCTAAACATGGTCTAAACTAGCTTTGTAATTTGTAAATAGAATTTACTAAAAAAAGCTTGATAATGCTTATGCCGCAACCTATGAAGAGGCATTTCAGAATGCTCAGGAAGTATTGGATATATTAACGGAATCTGACGAAGAACCTTTACCCAGTCCTAAACCCCTTTTGCAAGTGGCATAAATACTTCATTGCGATCAAACCTTCGGCAATAACCCCAATAACTTAGCTAAACCCGTCAATGTCGCCACACCAAACCCGATCAGAAAACCGCGATTAAGAAACTCCTGAAAATCTAACCGCTTCCCCAAACCCGTAATTTTTTCATCCACGACATTAATTTGACCAGTGAGCTTGGCATCTAACGCTTGAATTTGACCCGATAACCGTTCCTCCATTCGAGCCTGATTGATTTTAAGATCGGTAATTTCCGCATCAATACGACTAAAACCTGCCGTGATCAGGTCTTTTAATTCCTTCAGATCATTATCCGTAACAGTAGGCATACAAAACGGATCCTTATTTCTTTCTCCTTTTTAGCATACTTAGCTGGCATTGAAACATCAAAAGAACGGCGATCACAGAGTCTAATGAAGAACCTTTACTCAGTTCTAAACCCCTTGTGCAAGTGGCGTAAGTATTTCACAGCGATCAACATCTGATTAGCCTTTATCCAGTCCTAAACCACTTTTGTCTGTTGGCGTAAATATTTTATGGCGATCGCTTAAAACATTAACATTCGGTATAATAAATTGATTCGTTTGCTAAAATGGGCAAAGAGCGTGATACTTGCCTCTTTTCTAGTCTTATTCAGGAGAATTTCATAATGGTAGTACAACGTTGGACAGATGAAATGCTTGATGAACTCGCGTCCAGTGTGACAGAATTGCGAGAAGGTATTACAGATGTCAAGGATAGTATTGATGGTTTAAGAATTACCTCTCAGGCATTGTTACAGGTAGCGGCGCAAAGTCAACGGGATATGGAAGCCATGAAAGAACGTCAAAAAGATTTAGAACAGCGTCATGCGGATTTTGAGCAACAGCAAGCCGAGTTACGACAACGGCAAGCGGAAACGGATCAACGGTTTAATGTTTTGTTAGAAGAGGTTCGATTTTTGATTCGTGGAACTCAAGCAACAGATTAATTTTATGCCCAATTAAATTATTATTCTGTGTCATAAAAATTCGTGAAATTCGCGTAACTTATTTAATCTAAGAAATAATCGCCGAATCAATTAGGCAACTCAGAAGTTTTTTATGAATGATCCAACCTTACAAACCCTTTATGATAGTGATTTTCAAGGTTGGCTTGAAAAGACAATTAATTATTTAGAAAATCAACAATTTAACCATTTAGATATTCAACATTTAATTGAGGAGTTGACAGATTTGGGACGCTCAGACAGAAAGGAATTAGAAAGTAACTTAATGATTCTGATCGCCCATTTATTAAAGTTGAAAATTCAGAACAACGTTCCCGAACCAATGAAAGGCAGTTGGTATGATTCAGTCGTTGAACATCGCCAACGGGTTTATAAAAGTTTACGAGATACTCCCTCGTTAAAAAGTTACCTAGAGAACGCGATTGAATTAGCTTATCCTGATGCCAGAAAAGTCGCAATTAAAGAAGGAAAACTGGCAAGGTTTGGGGTTTCTATTCCGCCCGAAACAGCCTATCCGATGACTTGTCCCTTTACCTTAGAACAACTCTTAGACGAGGACTTTATGGGAGTATAGTATGATTGGTCGAATTAGCGTAATCCCTTCATGTTCCAGGTTAATAAACAGCGATCGCCAACGACTAAAAACTAATTCAATTTATAAGGCGATCGCCCAACGCTATAACGACTTCGTTTCTGGTACAAAGGAAGCAACAGAAATATCAACGGAGCCAGGACACTTATCAATTTCAAAATTAATGATTAATCATAGAAGTTACGCATTGACAAAAGCATAAAGATATGTTGAACAGACAGAATTCTCCTGACAAACTCCAATGGCAAGACAGCTATCAAAACCCTCGACAGCAAAGTGCGACTGTGATTTATACACCTT
>JAYKJI010000123.1:0-8429 GCA_035285405.1 Snowella sp.
GAATTTCCTGGGAATCTAATCGCCGTAGAGGAATGGTAAAGCGATGCCAAAACTCCTGCTGAAATTGGGCCATCATAGATTTGGTCGTAATGGCTAAAATTCGCCGCCCCTGGCCCCGTCGAATCAATTCTGAGACTAGAATGCCACATTCCAGGGTTTTTCCTAAACCAACACTGTCGGCGATCAGAATACGCTGACGGGGATTGCCCAGGGCTTGAACGGCAGGTAAGAGTTGATAGGGCAAAACATCCATTGCCCCCCGATGGCCGAGGTAAAGACAATCCGGCTCCAAAATGGTCTGCCGTAGTTGGGCTTCCAGAAAAAGACGACTATGGGCGTATCCTGGGGAATTATCCACCACAATTTTGGTTTCTTCCGGTAAAAGCACGCGTAATTGATTACGGTTAACTTTCCGTCCTAGCTTACGGGTTTCAATGGCATCAACAAAGCGGATTTCCTTACCCTGCACGAACTCGGATACTCCCACCGCTTCGATGACCCGATGGGTTGATTCCACCAGAGTGACCCGTTTAACTAACCATTCCGCATCTCGGCAAACGATTCTTGCCCCCGCCGCAATTCCCTGCATAGTCTGACTTACCCTTTAATAAATATTCCCATTTTAGAGGGTATTGAAAAATTAAAGGTACTGGGTAATAATTATAAATAATGAAAACGAGAATCTACAATGATACAATTCAGAAAACCTATACAAGTATTGTGCTTGGCAATTATTGTTTGGCTATTTTCGATAAATGTTCTTTTAGGAGAAGTTAAAGCAGATAGTTATAAAACTAAAAGTATATTTTTTCCTAGAGAAACTACCATACATGATAAGTCAGGTCGTAAAGTAGGCACTGAAACTAAAAGTATATTTTTTCCTAGGGAAAGTAAAATTCGTGGCAAGTCTAGTTATGATTTACTTTACAAAGACACATCTCAAAAAAGCTATAAAAATAGTTATAAAAATAAAATTGACTATTTTATTGATGAATTTTATGATGAAGACGATGATGATTGGGAGGATGAGTAACTGACATAAAGAATATGTCATTATTTATTTTAAGCAAAATTAATTCATTACTGAATTAAATCACTGGCTTTGCCAAAATAACTAGCAAAAACTTGTTTTTTAGCCCGTGTTGCTGCCACATATAACAGGCATTTTTCCCCTTGTATAAAACGATTTCGACTCGATTCATCAGCACATTTTTCCAGCACAGATTGTAAAGGCAAAATGTTATAATTTAAGCTGGGCAGAAAAATATAATCAAATTGCAAGCCCTTAACCCGGTGCATGGTAGCCAAACGGACATGATCTAGCTGTTGATTCTTGTCTGCTTTATCGGCTTCAATCACTTTGGTTTTAAAATCTTGACTTTTCAAGTATTGCTGATAGCTATCCAAAATTTTATGGGTTCGGAAGACTAAACAAATAGACGATAAGGGGTAGTTTTGAGCTTGAAAATGGGCAAGGCGATCGCCGATCGCTTGAAACTCTTCTTGTTGAGAACTAAAGCCTTGAATAATGGGATTTTCTCCATGTAGTAAAGAGCGATAATCCGTCAGGGAATCCCTTCCCCCATCCAGATCATCTACGCTGGTATCTCGTAAAATTGCCGCCGACCATTGGCGAATTTCATCCGTTGTGCGATAGTTCAATCGCAACTTGCGTGATCGCCCCACAATATTAATTTGACATTGACTGAGGGTAATCGTCTTGCCATAAATACGTTGATGGGCATCCCCTACAATAAATAAATCATTGTCATGCTCTGGCCCAGCGATCGCCCGAATCAACTGAAAAGCCGATTGACTCATATCCTGGGCCTCATCCACAATCACCGCTCGATAGGGCAATAGGTCTGAGCCTTGATTGTGAATTAATTGAGCCGCTTTTTGCATTGCTTCATCGGCTTCCCAATAGCCCTTTTCCCGCAATAAACTACGATATTCTTCAAACACTTCCCAAATTTGTTGTTTTTGCGGACGGCTTAAACGTTTTCCTTGACCTGTCCGACGTGCTTGTAAATAATCCTTCAGGGATTGACAACCGTATTTTAAAACCACATTTTGCCATTCATCCTGATAAAAATTCAGAGATAAGCCTAACTCCATTGGAGCAACTGTATAAGCCTGTTCCCAGAGATTTTCTAATTCATTACCATAGGGAATTTTAATCTCCATTCCTTCTTGTTTAAAGAATTGAACAACCCAGCGATCTAAATTAATCACTTCAATCCTTTGTAATGCTTCAGACGGACAGATAGATCGTAAATTCAATTGAATATCTTCAGCTAAGTTACGAGTAAAAGTCGTAAATAGAATTTTATCTGTCGGCTCAGTAAAACGATTCTGAGCTAACCATTTCGCTCGGTGCATGGCGACGACCGTTTTTCCCGTACCTGCTCCTCCCAAGACCCGCACAGGGCCATTCCAATTACGGTTAATCAATTTGCGTTGACTCGGATGAAGAAAAACTCGCCATTTTTCTAAAGGAGCCGCTAACATCTCCTGAAGTGCGTCATCATCGGTTAAGACCATGAATTGCCCCAAAGTATCATCTCGGTCTAATGCTGCCCCAAAATCTTGAGTATCAATCGGTTGGGCAGGTAGCGTTTTATCCAGTTGTTTTTTTACCTCGGTTAATTCATAGCCTGCTCCCAACATCAAAAGCGCATCGCTGGCTTCTGGAGGAAGATGGGGCAAGATAGCCTCTACATCCTCATCCGATACAACTTGACGAATGGCAGGCAGTAAAATGCTAGGAACGCCTAAAGCCATTAAATCCTCATCACTAATCTTGACGAATCGCCCTGGTACTGTTGGTGTTGTCTGAGGGGAACTCAACTTTTCTGTCGTGGCTTGTACTTCGTTAATATCAATAATTTGGATTGCACCAGAAACCTGATTAATTAGACAGGTTCGACGACAGGCCCAGGCATAGGCGTTATCATGATTATCAACCCAAAGCAATAGATAGATATCTCCTTGGTCTGGTTTAAGGACAATCGCCCGATACTTATCATCTACTCGCACCGATTTCATGTTTTTGTCCCTAGCATTCTGGATTGACTCATAGTTCAACCCAGTTTGTGTAGGATCTTGGGTAAACTTCATCATGAAATTTGACACCTTATTTTGAGTCTGTTTGGGTAATCGACTATAGGCATCAAAAAAGTGATGAGAAATCGCCATGCGGGGCGTATAAGCTAGGGTCATAACAGACTACCTCTGGAGTAAAGGAATAATAGTTTCTAATTGTTCAAAAAATTCAGCACACTGCCAACTGCGCCAGCCTTGAGCGATAAACTGTCGATGGTCTTCGGGACTTGTTGTTAAGGCAACTTGGGCGTTCACCCAAGCCAATTCAGCACTTGCTAAAATCTGCCCAGACTGATCACAGAGTTCATAACCTGGTTCTCCCAGAGGAACATTCTGAGCGATCAAGTTAGGTAATTTGGCTAACACCTCAGCATCCATAATTAGAGACTGTAAATCTTCCCAAGGATTTTCTTGGGACGAAAGTCTTTCGAGAATCAGATGATTGGCTAGAGACTGATCTGCCAGTGTAATATAAACAGAATCAAGAAATTGATAGAGGTTAAGCAATCGTAAAGCTTCCCGCCAAGCCATTTTAAAGGAATCATCGCTATTTTTATCCAATACTGGTTGTAGTTGAATGGCGATAAAAGACGCATCGCTAGTTGCTTGACGATGACGCTCTAAATCCCCTGCGATCCACAAATGTAAAGCCGGAGATACAGGGACTTCTCCCATAAATAGAGGATTTCCTGATTGCCAATTTTCAATTACTTCTTCTCCAAATTGTTGGGCAAGATTCTGTCTCCAGACAGTCTGTATAGACTGGTTTTTAAGAGAACTAAAATCAGCTTGAATAAATGTCCTAAATAATGCCCAGCGTTGCCAAAGTAAGGGGTCAGGTTTAGCTAAATACTCCATCAACCAAACAAAACTATCCTGGCTTTCTAAGGGTTGTAAATCTTGACATTGATACTGCTCATAAATTGCTTGATGGTTCTTCTGAAATTGATGATTATAGCCTGTTATTAACCCATTTAAAGGCAGATCCAGTCTGTGTTCCTGTTGTTGATAATGACTATTAACATCCTCCCAAGTGAGTGACCAACATAAATAGTTGTGACTCCGGAGAATGGCTAAACGTTTTTCAAAGTCATCTTGGAGCCGATCTTGATGATTTTCCCAACCATCAGTATAAAGAGCAATGGGTTTTAGAGCTGGACAATGACGACTAATAGGGTAGAAAACAAAATCAGCTCTAGTTTGAATTGCTACGTTATCCTTCTCATTGAGAGTAACCTGAGTTTCAATCCGCCATTTTTGTTGTCCAATTGTCAATAAATACCCAGTTTTACCATTAAAAATTTCTTTGCGTAATTCAGGTATTAAAGATACTTTTTCACCCTTCAGATTATGAGTTAAATTCAGATATTGATAAGCTGTAATCGCTTCAATTAATCTCTTTTCTAATTCACTATCCAAGTTAGTATCAATTTTAATAGACGATAGAGAATTATCAATGATTGCTAGTTTTTCCCAATGATTTAATAAAGATTTTAAAAGTTTCTTGGCTGTATTACGGCTGGTTTGATCCCGCTTAAAACTATTACGATAAGCAAATAAACACTCATAACATCCATCCTCACAGGCACAAGCAGTCACAATTTTCTGAGCTTTAAGAAAAACATCTTTTAATTTGTCAGGATCACGGATCAATTGCTTCAGATAGCCTGTTCCTCCTGGCACAGTATCATAGAGATAAAGAAAGGATTTGCGAATTGGGGAATCTGGTTGTGGTTCTTCACTGGTCACCACATTTAAGTGATCAACTTTCCCTTTAAATTTCTCCTTCAATCCTAACTGTAAAGCAGCAATAAATGAATGTAATCCTTTTTCTGACCAAAATCCTTCATTGGGCATTAAAAAGCGGATAAATTCTGAGGTAAATTCTCGATATAAATAGAGTACCTCTAAGACTTTAGTTTGGTCAACATTACGGCGATATTGACAATTAATGGTATGGTCTTGGGGATGATTCTTGCGCCTTAACACTTTTCCACAACCACCGCACACTCGAAAACCTTTCGTTGTAAATTGTTTCCCAGCAATGCTTAGAGTCTCACCATGACTGCTACTTTCTCCTAAATTAATTTCTCGGAAGGTAGTTTTAGCAATGTATTCTAAACCAAAAGGAAAATTTTGATCGGTATTCAGGAGAGTGCGCTCGCAGTTTTCTGGCTCAAAATCCACCAATAAAGAGCGTTGAAAAAAGGTTGTTTGTCTATCTTCAGTATCGTCACCAAAACGACTGTCTTTATCGGAAGTGCGGGCAAATACCTGTTGTAGTTCTAGCATTTTACGAACTTGTCCCTGATCACTCCAAAGACTATGATGGCAACGGGGACAGGTTTTTTGCTTACCCTGGGGAAGAGCCGCATCAATGGCATAGCTACATTTTGGGCAAAATCGCCAGTTCTGGGGTTTGGAAAGTTGCAAATCAACTTGATCAATTTTCACTTTCCGGCCTTCTGCATAAAAAGTTCCCCCCGGAACTAATTCTCGTATTGCCACTCTACTAGGGCGTTCATATTCTAAGGTTTGACTCTCATAACGTTTGCCCCCCTCAGTTTCTAGGATTTCGGTTTTACGCCAAATAATTGATCGGAGTGTAACCCCTGATTCGGGAAAGGCATAGTTTGGTAAAAATCCTTCATCGGTTAAAAAATTAAGCACATTTTTGCTTTCAATATTTCTAATGAGTTCCATAAAGGCTCTTCTCTCTTGCTCTAACTCAGCTAATTCATCTCCAGTTTGTAAAGCAGCTGGTTGTAGTTTATATTTTTTAATTTTTTCACGTAGATTCGCTTGTTGGTTTCTCAACCGAGTTACTTCTCGATAAATACCTTCAAAGCACTGGTTCAAGATACGCCATCGTAATCCTCCTCGATTACCTTCTCCTTGATCCATAAATTGATAAAGTTGGGTGGCAGTTTCTTCTGTAATTGCATCTTGAAAAAGAGATTGAAAATCTTCTAATAACTGGGTCTGATGTTGTTCAATGTAATCAAGCCAATTATAAGGAAACTTGTCCTTTTTATGGCTATGAAAATTATTTAAAACTTCTCGAAGTTGTTTAGGAATAACCGCCGTTCCTTGAGAGTGGCAAACCCAGTTATCTAAGCAAAAGGCAGCTAGTTGTCGTTCAAGGATAGCTGAAGCATCTAAATAACAACCGGCTGGATTGATATTCCCCTGAATCATTTTGAGGGGGTTACTATAGAAATACAAATCATGGGCTTTTCCATTAGCAATCGCTGTGGCAAAGGCATTCCCATTCGTCCTACCAGCTCTTCCCAATCGTTGTTGAAAATTAGCCGAATTTGGAGGAATTGAACATAATACGACACTGGAAAGGTCACCAATATTAATCCCCATTTCTAGGGTAGAGGTGGCAGAGAGCAAATTAGGGTCGCAACGGCGATCGCCTTGAATAAAGCGATTTTCTAACCTTTCTCGGTGTTCACGTTTTAATAATCCTGTATGCTCTAGGGCGTAAATGCGATAAATTTCCCCTTGTTGGTAGAGCTTTCGATAATAACTTAAAGCATTCTCAGGAGCAGGTTGATAGTGACCGGAACATCCCTGTTTGAGACAAACCATTCCCTTAATGGTATTAGCTTCTTGATTACTACTGGTCAAGGAAGAACCACACTGATTACAAGCGAAAATTTGTGCATCAAGACTGAGATAAAGTTGCGATTGAGGTAATCCCCAGGCGCGACCCGCTCCGCATTTTTCCACCTGTGATAATCCGACCTCCTCTAAACATTCCAGAGTCTGATGCAAAACTTCGATTAATTGATCTTGCAATAATAAACTGATGGATTGTAGGCAACGCCTCGCCCAATCCTCACTCCACTGACTCCGTTTACCCCGATAAGCCAAGGTTTCAAAATGTTGGGCATTAGCCGAATGATTCGCTAAAAACTTTGGTTTAGGATTCCCTGGCCCAATATTGGGCATATAGTATTGATTTTTTCCTAATAAATAAACATTGCTTGCGTTTTGAATATAACTTTTTGTAGCAGATTGAAAAATAGCTCCCTGTAGGCGGAGATGGTGCAAAAAACCTAACAAATAAGGCTGTAAATCAGTGATAGTGATGCCTCGCAATGCTTCAATTTCATTACTTAGACGTTTCTGTAATAGGGAAGCCGTTCGTTGCAATTGAGCAGGAAGAAACTGAAGACTACAAATACCACTGCGTTCTAAAGAGGGACCGACAGCTGCTCGATATCCAAATTGGGTGATGATTTCCCACTCTAAGCGAGGTTTTACAAACTTTTCAATGAGGGTGTTTGTCGGTGATAATTCTTGGCGATTACCTTGGAGAAATTCATCCCATTCTCGCAACCAACTTAAATCATTAGGTAAAAACGTAGCCACAAAATCTGCTTGATTAAGTAACTTAGCCTGCCAATAATCACAAAAATAAGGAATAAATTCCGCCAGAGTGATACCTTTTGGTGCATCTTGTAAAGTCTTGGCGATTGCGGTGCGGAGAGTTGTGTTATAGGTTCGGGCTGTATAAAACCCTGCTCGATGAGCCGCATCCTGAACGGAATCCGAAAATGTCAGTAATTTTTTGTCCGTATTGAAGGGACTGGTGAACAATACACCAATCATGGCACTGGTCAAGCTGGCAGACTGCGCCCCTAAAATAGATAACCCATTGGAACTTTTACAGAAGGGACAATCACTTTTGGATACGGTGTACTTCTGTCCATTCTCTATTTCTGTATCTGAAATATCAGGAACTTGTACCCGAATTAACTCTCGATGGCCACAGGATTTACAACTGATCTGACGTGGAGCATTGAGCGTTAAACATTGAGGACAAAATTGTTTTATATTTTCCTGCTGTTGCTCATCCTTACAGGGGAAGATAAAAGCTAAATTCGGACTCCGACGACGAGCAAAAAAAGCTTGATAGAAATCCTGCAAGTTATTAAGTAATAATTTATCTATCCCCTGCTGAGGTCTAAGACCTGCCCATCCCATTGCCCCACAACTACGACAGTGCATCACAGGCAAAGCTTTACTGAGTTGATCAGGCTTTAAGTCATCAGAAAATAATAACTTGGGTTCGGATTCGACACTGGCCACCATCCGCCGTAATTCTCGAAACCATATCTGTACCCGCAAATTTACCCAAGAAACCACCACTTTACTGCCATCATGTTTTGCAATTTCTGTGCGAGCGATCGCCATTAAACTGAGCAAACTATCAATTAAAGTCAGAATATAATCGGGATTGCTATTGGGTGAAATTCCTAGTAATATCTCTAGTTTTTCCGCTAGTTCATGATAGCTTCGAGAAGCAAGTG
>JAYKJI010000124.1:0-8494 GCA_035285405.1 Snowella sp.
GCGAAATCGGTCTCAGGACTGCAACGAGTTCTCGATATCTTCTGGCTCTTTCATAACTTTATCCGTTGTCATTTTACGACGCGAAAAGTTCCTGCTGTGGCTATTGGTATTCTCGAAAAAGGTTTAATTTGGGAAGAACTACTTCAACTTCGTATTCTCTGCTAATCCTTAGCTGGTAAGAGTTTCAGTCCTTCAATTAGACTGAACCAGTGCCAAATTAACTATACAGCACTTCTCGGGATCTCGACGTACAGTTTTTTCCTACAAGGCTTGCTGAGTAAGGATTTTAGCTTTTTGTCTGTATGGTGTAATTAAGCAAAGTGCTGTAAAATAAAAAAAGGATATTAACTTTAATATCCCTTATACCTTGAGCTAGTTTAGATTTTTCTGAAAATATTAGAACAGAAAGTTAGCGACGACGACTGCTGCCAAAACTACGGGAACGGGAACCTGAACTGCTACCAAAACTACTCCGTCGCGGACTGGAATAGGACGATCCTGACGATTTCAGGCGACTAGAGCCAAAACCCGAACCACTGGACTTGGTGGAATTATAGGAGGGTTTACGATTGGCTTTATTGGCAGAGGAAGAAGGATATTGGCGCAAATTACCCGTTGTGCGTAGGGTTTGGCGATTTTTCTCCACTGGGGGAGCCGAATTATAACGACTGCGATAGGTATTGACTGCTTGGCCGTAGCTACTACCATAACCACCATAGCCAGTCAGGGGGCCACCAGAATACATCGGTGGAACATAATATTGAGGACGAAATAGTAAGCTACCCAAAGCTTGACCGGCTAAAGCCCCTGCAAAGGGTGTCCAAAAGCTCGATTCTTGACGGACGACAACAGTTTCTTTTTGTCCTGTTTGGGGATTATTCTGAACTTCGGTGACATTATGAACGTATTCAATTTTAAAGTCTTCGGTCAAGTACAGTTCAGCTTGATCCCCGTTGATCTGGACATAGGTTTTTTCTCCTTTTTTGATATCTTCATCGGTCAAGCGAGCCATTTGTAGAGCTTCCGTTTGATAGGTAGGAGATTTTCCTGCCGGAGTGCCCAGTAACATGAGGCTATAAACACCATTGCTATCATCGTAGGTTGCTTGTTGTACGGAATAACGTCCACTGGTAATTTGATTTTCAATTTTGGGGGCATTATTACCGGATTGGGATTGGTTTGATCCACTACCACAGGCCACAGTGGTTACGCTCAGGAGCAAGATGAGCAAGAGGCTAAGAAATCGACGCATAGGTTTTGATGGTACGCCTTAGGCGAATGATGCTACTACGTTGATCTTAGCAAGTTCGCTACCTTCAGGGAGATTTACGAGGAAGACCAGATGGGTTCTAAATCATTGTTACAAACAAATGGTTTCTGAGATGGAGATGTAGTAGGATAGCTTAATTGACTTAATCTAGTGCGTTTTTCGCACTCAGGTCACAAGATGACAATTGAAGAAATGTTGCGTTGGGTGGAGAGGATTCTTGCCCCCCAGTTTCTAACAGACACGCAGAAGATAGTACTTGAGTTGGCATGGCAGAATTTATCCTATGCAGAGATGGCTACTCGCTGTGACTATGGTGTAGGCTACCTCAAATCCACTGGTTCCTCTCTCTGGCAGGAATTGTCTAAACTACTAGGACAAAAAGTTACTAAAAAAAGTTGGCGCACCGTTGTTGAGGCATTACAAGTACAAAAAAACGCTGTTCTTGACCAGAAGTTAGTGGATTGGGGAGAAGCGATCGCCGTTAATGCTTTTTATGGTCGGGAATCAGAACGAGAGCTCTTAAAACAATGGTTAGGGCCAGATCACTGCCGTTTGGTGGGAATATTTGCCCTGGGTGGTATGGGAAAAACGACCCTCTCAATCAAAGTTGCTCAAGAGATGCAATGGGAATTTGAATCCGTCATCTGGCGAAGTTTACGAGATGCACCTTTACTAACGGAATTCCTTCCTCCTTTACTAGCCTTGTTAGGTAAGGAAGAAAATTTTAAACCACCTGAAAATTTAGGTAGTCAACTATCCCATCTACTGAATTATCTTCGTCAACAAAAAGTCTTATTAGTACTAGATAATTTTGATGCTCTTTTTGCCGAGCAAGGGCAAGCCGCTCAATTCCGAGCCGGATATGAAATTTATGGAGAATTACTAAAAAGGATTGGAGAAATTCCTCACCAAAGTTGTCTGTTATTAACATCGCGAGAAAAACCCTTAGAAATGGCGGCCTTAGAAGGGGACAGGTTAGCGGTTAGAAGTCTAAATTTGAAGGGATTAGATGATGCTTCCAGTCAGCAACTCTTAAAAGTACAAGGTCTTTCGGTATTTGGCAATCAGGTTAACTCGATCCTAAAGTGTTATCGTGGTAATCCCTTGGCCATTAAAATGGTTGCGACAACGATTCAAGAGTCTTTTGGGGGAGATATTCGTCATTTTATCAACAGGGAGATTACAAATTTTGCGGAAATAAATTTGCTGATTGACAAGCATCTTAATCGCTTAACTGAAGTAGAAAAAACAATCATGTTTTGGTTGACGATTAATCGAGAATCGATTTCTTTGGCCGAGTTGCAAAGTGATCTTACACCGCAGGTCACTTTGACTAATATTATGGAAGCCTTAGAATCTTTACAACGGCGATCGCTCTTGGAAAGTAGTCGCTTAGGGTTTACTCAGCAACCGGTGATCATGGAATTTGTGACCCAGAGATTAATTCAGATGATTTGCCGTGAAATTACTTCTAAAACCTTAGAACTCTTCAGTCGTCATGCCCTGATCAAGGCCACTAGTAAAGATTATATTCGAGATAGTCAAACCCGTTTAATTTTAGTACCTATTATTGAGAAGTTATTGGCAGAATTTACAACCCGTCAACGGCTGCAAGCACAACTGAATGATATCCTTGAAATTTTACGGGCAGAGTATGTATTGAAACCTAGTTATGGCACGGGTAATCTGATTAATCTGTTTCGTCAATTAAAATTAGATTTAACTGGCTATGATTTTTCAAAATTATGTATTCGCCAAGCTTATTTGCAGGATATTCGCTTACAACAGGTCAATTTTTCCCAAGCTGAATTCAAGGATTGTGTTTGGGCAGAAACCTTTGGGGGGATGACCTGTGTGACCTTTAGCCGTGATGGCCATTTACTAGCGACGAGTGATACCAATGGCGATCTACAGGTGTGGGATAGTCGTAATTTTCAACAGTTAACCCGTTGCCAAGGTCATGTTCATTGGGTTTTATCGGTTTGTTTTAATCCAGAGGGGAGTTTATTGGCCAGTGGTGGGCAGGATCAAAATATACGGATCTGGGATGTCAAAACCGGCAACTGTTTAAAAATCCTAAGCGGACATCAGGGAGTCATTACGGCGATCGATATCAGTCCCGATGGGGAAGTCCTGGCCAGTAGTAGTCAAGATAATACTGTTAAACTTTGGAGCTTGCCACAGGGTAAATGTCTGCAAACCATTACGGGTCATGGGGCTTGGGTGTGGTCGGTGAAATTTGGCATGGATGGTCAAACCCTATTTACCGCTTCCCAGGATAAAACTATTAAAGAATGGCAGTTAAGCACCGGCAATTGTTTACGTACCCTCACCGGCCATGAACATTGGGTGGGGTCTTTAGCCATTAGTCCCGATGGCCAAACCCTTGCTAGTGGTAGCTTTGATCAAACGGTTAAACTTTGGCATTTACCGACAGCAGAGGTCTTGCACACTTTACGGGGCCATGCTGGGTCAGTGACGGCGATCGCCTTTAGTCCTGATGGTCAAACCCTAGCCAGTGCCAGTTACGATCAAAGCATCCGATTATGGAATGTGGTGACAGGGCATAGTCAAAAAGCCTTACATAAACACAGTAGTCGCCTCTGGTCAGTGGCTTTTCATCCGGATGGGGAACGTCTGGTCAGTGGTGGCGATGATCATGCGGCTTGTATTTGGCAACTCAGAACGGGTAACTGTATTAAAACGCTCCAGGGTCATAGTAATTGCGTCTATTCTTTAGCCCTCAGTCCCGATGGTAATATCCTGGCTACTGCCCACGAAAGTCATGTCATTCATCTTTGGGATGTGCAGGATCCCCTTACTGTCCCTTCTCTGTTAAAGACCTTACAGGGTCATCAAAATCGTATTTTCTCAGTGGTTTTTAGTGCAGACGGCCAAACCCTGATCAGTGGCAGTGGCGATCGCAGCGTTAAAATCTGGGATTGGCAAGGGGACAAATGCCTTTATACCTTAGCCGAGCACCAAAGTTGGGTTTGGTCAGTGGCCGTGAGTCCTGACGCTCAAACCCTTGCCAGTGGTAGCTATGACCATACGATTAAACTTTGGAACCAGACAACAGGGCATTGTACTGCCACCTTAAAGGGTCATCCCAGTGCAATTTTGTCTGTGAAATTTAGTCCCGATGGCCAGATTCTTGCCAGTGCCGGTTATGACCAGATGATTAAGTTATGGGATGTGGCAACCCAAACCTGTATTCAAACCTTAACGGCGCACGGCAATCGGGTTTGGAGTGTTGATTTTAGTCCCGATGGTCAGCAATTGGTAACGGGCGGAGATGATCAAACGCTTAAATTGTGGGATTGGCGATCAGGTCACTGTTTAAAAACCTTTAGTGGTCATCAAGATCAAGTGTTAATGGTCTGTTTTAACCATCAGGGAACCCAGCTATTGAGTTGTAGTGGAGATAACACCATCAAAATCTGGGACATTGCCAGTAACCACTGTCAAAGCACCCTGGCATCACATCACAAATGGATTTGGTCGATTCAGCCCCACCCGGATAACCAGCGTTTATTCAGTGGCAGCCATGACGAAATTGTTAAAGTCTGGGATCTGAACCAGGGAATCTGTTAGCACAATCTCAGGGTGTCACGCCCCTACGAACAAATGCTCATTGAAAACATTCGTGGTCTGACCGAGGCTCAACAGGCGACCTTAATAGCTCTCGGTGCCCAAAGGACTGCTGCTTGAGAACGGAAAATGATTCCCTAGGTAACTTTTGTTAACCAAACCAGATATCCTACTAAATAGACTCTTTCAGATGCACGATTAAACAATGCAATTTTCCAAAATTCTCATTGCCAACCGAGGGGAAATCGCCCTACGGATTTTGCATAGTTGTAAAGAATTAGGGATCTCTACTGTTGCTGTCCATTCTTCCATTGACCGTCAAGCCCTCCATGTTCAATTGGCGGATGAAAGTGTCTGTATTGGCCCCCCACCGAGCAGTAAAAGTTATCTTAATATTCCCAATATCATTTCGGCGGCTCTAACTCGTAATGCCACAGCGATCCACCCAGGCTATGGGTTTTTGGCAGAGAATGCGCGTTTTGCGGAAATTTGTGCTGATCATAAAATTATTTTTATTGGCCCTTCACCGGAAGCGATCCGGGCAATGGGGGATAAATCCACTGCCAAAAAAACGATGCAGCAAGCTGGTGTTCCTACGGTACCCGGTAGTCCAGGGTTAATTGACTCGGAGGAAGAAGCCTTAAAAATTGCTACCGAGATTGGCTATCCTGTCATCATTAAAGCGACGGCTGGCGGTGGTGGGCGGGGAATGCGTCTGGTGCGTCAAGAGAGTGAATTTGGTCGCTTGTTTCGAGCCGCTCAAGGAGAAGCTGAAGCTGCTTTTGGCAATGCCGGAGTGTATCTGGAAAAGTTTATCGAACGTCCTCGTCACATTGAGTTTCAGATTTTAGCGGATAATTATGGCAATGTGGTTCACTTGGGGGAGCGGGACTGTTCTATTCAGCGTCGTCACCAAAAATTGCTGGAAGAGGCTCCTAGTCCTTTTTTAACGCCTAATTTGCGAAAAAAAATGGGGGAAGCAGCCATTAAAGCGGCTAAGTCGATTAAGTATCAAGGGGCTGGAACGGTAGAGTTTTTGGTGGATGGAGCCGGTAATTTCTACTTTATGGAAATGAATACTCGTATTCAGGTAGAACATCCGGTGACGGAGATGATTACAAGTTTGGATTTAATTAATGAACAGATTCGGGTTGCTCAAGGCGAAAAGTTAAGTTTTAATCAGTCTCAAGTTCAGCTTAATGGTCATGCGATTGAATGTCGCATTAATGCGGAAGATCCTACCCAAAATTTTCGTCCTCATCCAGGGAAAATTAGTGGTTATTTGCCGCCTGGTGGCCCAGGGGTTCGGATTGATTCCCATGTTTATACTGATTATGAGATTCCGCCCTACTATGATTCTCTCATTGGTAAGTTAATTGTTTGGGGGCCTAATCGAGATATGGCCATTAAACGGATGCGACGGGCGTTGCAGGAATGTGCAATTACTGGCATTCCAACCACGATTGGTTTTCATCAACGGATTCTAGAGACACCGGCTTTCTTGGCTGGCGATGTTTATACGAATTTTATTGAAGAGCATCTCATCAAGTCCTAAAAATAGGGTTAACTAATGGATACTTTGGCGATCGCTGTTCATATTGTTCATTCGCTAAACGGCGATCGCATTATTTTGAGTTGATTGAAAAGATGATAAATTTGATGGCGAGAAAACTAGCTGGGGCAAGACGAAAGAATGTGAGAAACTTTTTCGCTCTCCTTGCAATCTTGCTGTTTTGACAGTGTTCTACTAGGATGCCCAAAATCAAGATTTAATTATTGCTCGTAACAGACAATCTTTAGTGAGGCAAATTAATGATTAATAATCCTTATATCGGTTCATCTTTATGATGATTTTTTGGCAGAAGCAGGTATTTTAGAAGAATGCACTCAATTGGCAATTAATCAGGTTTCAGAATGGCAAGAATCTAATCAAAATCAAGTCTTACAAAGTCCCAATTGTGAGAGAAAAGGCGATCGCGTTTTGATGAAATTGGGAAAAGAGAGCATTGGGAAGGAATGAATTTGTGATAGCATATAATTCAATGCTTATTATGTGCTAAAAAAATGATTGAGCTAACCCAAGATATACGGTCTCTCACGGATTTCAAGCGAAATACCACCGAGTTTTTAGAAAATTTAAAGCGAACTAAACATCCTGTGATTCTCACGGTTAATGGTAAGGCGGAATTAGTGGTACAGGATGCTGAGTCCTATCAGGAACTTCTCAAGGCGGCTGAATTGCTGGAAACTCTTAAGGGTCTTAAGCGTGGCCTTGAACAAATGAAGCAAGGTCAAGGTAGGAATGCAGAAGAAGTTTTTGCGGAATTGTTTGATCAGTGAGACATGGAACAATGAATAGGGTTAACTAATCGGTACTTTGTTGATCGCTGTTCAGATTGTTCATTCACTAAACGGCGATCGCCCTTCTAACCTTTTTCAATTCTGTAAAATAGCAATTCTCCCCTAATACTCTCTATCTATAAAATACGATCACTCTTTGGGATCTGTATTGCCTAACAAGGATTAACTTTTTAACATTAAATTTATGATCACCCTACAAACACTAATATCGAATAATAAAAGTTTCATTATTAAAATTAAGACTAGAGGGAGCAACTGAAATGCTATCCACCAAAACACCTGCGGGTAAATTACTAAAAACAGAGAATAGATCCCTCGAAAAATCTTTTAGATTTTCAGCAACTCTTAATTTTGCCGATTTATTTACTTCATCAATTTCAAAAATTCTGTATATGTCATATCTATCTTGACTAGAACGTATTTTTTTAAGTTCAGCTAAAGAAATATGTATGATATTGTCAAACGGCCCATTAGTTGACTTAACATCTATTAATATTTTTTGTAGGTCTTGAACTATCCAAAAATCATATGGAGAAGTAGCATCATTTTGTGATACCCATTCAAACAAGGATAAATTTTCATTTCTTTTTAAATAGTTAAGATACGCATTAACAATAAATTCGCCTTTGATCCCAATTTCTTGTGCTTCATCTTGGTTTTTAGAAACATCTTCTTGTGAAAGAACAGGGCGACTATATGATTCTTTCTGAGTGGTTTTATTTATTTTTGTCTTTTTGTTTTGCTTGTTTATTTCTGTTGAAATATTTTTATTTACTTTTGTATGTTCTTTGCTTCCTTCTGCCGTAGTATTATAATTTTCATTGTTTGTTTGTTCATTATAATCTATCTCTTTTTTAAAGGAGTTTTTTTCTTCTTTATTAATTGATTGATTAATAGTAGATTTGGGATCTTCAACTTTATCAAGTTTTAAACCATATCTCTGTGGGTCAAAATTTTCATCAGGAAATTGTGTTTGTAAATTATAAATTGCATTCTTAAATATTGTTTGTGAAACTCTTGCTGCTCTTAAATCTGCTCCACATAAATTAGCATAAGATAAATTTGCTCTGTATAAATTAGCAAATGATAACTTCGCTCCTGTAAGATTTGCATAAGATAAATTTGCCGCCGCCAGATCTGTAAAGTCTGGTGGGGCGACAAGAGAGCTAGAAGACAGACATAGCAAGCAACTTAGCCCTTTTACCTCGAATGTAATCCTTCAACCGATGGCGGCTAATTTGCATTAGCTCTTGAATAATTTTTTCATACATC